>NZ_AFAL01000038.1 GCF_000193225.1 Verminephrobacter aporrectodeae subsp. tuberculatae At4
CCACCGGTCCGGCCCATCGTGCAACTCATGGCAGACCGGGGCTATCTGGAACCGGGCGACTGCGCTGGCACGCACGCTGGCACGCTGCTCAAACCGGTCGCAGCCGTTGCGGGCGACCGTGTGCGCATTCAACCGGGCAGGCCCGCCATGGTCAACGGACGCATCCTGCCCAACACCCAGGCCATCGAGACCATCCCGGCGTGGGCAGAGGGCAGCTACATCGTCGCGCCGGGCCAGGTTTGGTTGTTCTCGACGTACAGCGCCAGGAGTTTCGACAGCCGCTATTTCGGCCCCGTGGACGTGGCCAGCAGCGTGCGCGGCCGGGCGACGCCGGTCCTGATCCGCGGCGACGCAGCCGACATGACCCTCATTGCAGAAAGGTCAAACCGGTGATCGACCTCGAGATGATGATGGCCTGCGCGCCGAATGTCGCGCCAGCCACCACCCAGCAGATCATTCGGGTGGAGAGCAAGGGCAATCGATTGGCCATCAACGTCAACAAGGGTTTTCTCGAGCGTGCGCCGCGCGACGCGGCCGACGCGGCCAAACTGGCCAAGAAGTACATCGCGCAGGGCTACACCGTAGACCTTGGGCTCATGCAGGTGAACAGCACGAACGTCGCCCGGCTTGGCTACCGTGTTGAGGACATGTTCGAGCCGTGCAAGAACATCGCCGCCGGGGCGCGTGTTCTGACCGAGTTCTACGCGAACGCCCGACTCAAATACGACGACGAGCAAGCCGCCTTGCGCGCCGCCTTGTCTGCCTACAACACGGGCAGCTTCATCAACGGTTTCAACAATGGCTACCTCACCCGGTATGGGATCGGTGGCCGTGTTGCGCTGACCCGCGTGCCGGTGCTCGATCCGTACACGGCGGAAACCACCGTGTTTGTCCGCCGTGTGAAAGAGTAAGCCATGATCGTGCGCCGCCATGCGGGCCACCGAGTTTTCGATGTGCGGCGCCAGGATGTCTTCCCACTGGACCTCCTCATTGCCAAAGAAGCGGTAGGCCCCAATGGTGTCGGCCCAATCGCCGCAGACTTGGGAAATACGGGTCCTGGAGGCCGACGGCATTACATGAGGTCGCGCGGGATGCGCTTCTCGTAGCGCTTGCTGAAAATGGGCGTATCGCCCTCGAACGCCGTTACCGAACCAGCGCTCAGCCAGTGCGTGGCGCTGCAGGCCAGGTTTGCCGTCGTGACCGTGCGCACGGCCCAGTCCTCGCGCCGGGCGATGCATTCCCAGCGGCAGGCGCCGCTCATCGACAGCGGGTCACCTTCGGTGATCGACCAAACTTCTTCGCGGACATCCCGGGTTGCCAGTCCATGGTCCGGGTGCTCGGACAGGCCGCTGTCCTCGTAGATCTTGTAGCGCGTCACGCCCGTCGTCAGGTCGCGCTCGACGCTCCGCCGTGTCTCGCTCGGGGAGCGTGCGTTGTAGCGCGGCAGCGGATCGGGGTTGGCCGGCTCGGGCATGTCGATGCGCTCATGCGCGCCGAGCAGCGGCATGGCGAGCGTCAGGGTCGCGGTGTCCATGGTGACGCCGGGGTCGGTCGGCGCTGGCAGAACCGTGGGCCAATAGCTGGTCGAGAGCGCCAACCGGATTCGATGCCCTGGCGCAAAGCGATAGCCGCATGCGTCGAGTTCCAGCGTGGCGCGCACCGTCGCGCCCCTTGGCAGCGGCGCCGGCGTCTCGTTGCCCGCGCGGTGGGTCAGATTCATGACGCCCAACGAGACGCGCGTTGCAGCGCCGTCGGGATGCACGTCGACCACGCGCACGATGAGATTCGCCCCCTCTCCATCGGACGACAGATCGAGCGTCAATCTTGGTTGGCCGAGAAAAGTTTGCGCGGCGCTCAGCGGCGCGGTTTCAAACACCAGCGAGCCAGCGTCGTCGCCGCGCTGGTCGCCTGCCATCTCGGCGTCGGGCTTGAGCGTGAACCATTCGCCCGACGCCGTTCCGGTGGCCAGTGGCGAGCGGTGATGGACCTTGCCTACGCCCTGCCCGAGGGCCGCCGCGCTCAGCCTGCCGTCGGCCGCAATGCCGAAGGACGCGAGCTCCGGTTCGGTCCACAGCGTTTTCGCGACCCAGAAGCCGGGGTCTTGCTCGCGCCGCAGAGCCGGTCTGGGGCCGTCCAGAATATAGGCGCGCATTTGCGGCCTGGCATCGACGCCGGTCGGTTCCTTGCACAGCCATTGCTTCCACCAGGCAATGGCCTCGCCGTGAAAATCCCAGCGTGGCTTGGGCCAGGCGAAATGCGGGTATTTGTGAATCCACGGGCCGACCACCGACTTGGCTCTGTCGCCCAGCCCGAGCGCGGCCTTGAACGGCGTGTTGCGGTAGCCATCAGCCCATCCGGCGATGACCAGCGCGGGGACCTGCACGGCGCCAAAGTCCTCGCAGATCGAGCCGTGCTTCCAAAACCCGTCGCGGCGCTGGTGCGTCAACCATTCCTCCAGAAAGAACGGTTCGGCTTCGAGCCGCTCCAGCCACATCGCACGCCAGCGCGCGCCGACCAGCGCCGGGTCTGGCGCACGCGATTGGTAGGCCAGCATAGTCGCGGCCCAGCCGAGCTGCGCCGACAGGTGGCAGCCATTTTTGTAGTGGATGTCGTCGTTGTAGCGATCGACCGTCGATGCGATCGAGATCACCGCTCTGAGCGCCGGCGGCCGCAGCGCCGCCACCTGCAGGCAGTTGAAGCCGCCCCAGGAGATTCCCATCATGCCGACGCTCCCGTTTGACCAGGGCTGGCAGGCGATCCAGGCGATGACCTCGCCGGCGTCGGAGAGTTCGCGCGGCGTGTACTCGCCGTCGATCACGCCGTCGCTCTCGCCCGATCCCCGGATGTCAACGCGGACACCGACGATGCCGGCAGCGGCAAATACCGGGTAGGTGGACTCGTCCCGCGCGTGGGTCCCGCCGCGTTTTCTATAAGGCAGGTACTCGAGCACCGCAGGCAGGCGGTCCTCGGTGTCGGGCATCCAGATACGCGCGGCAAGGCGTGTTCCGTCCCGCAGGGAAATCCACGTGTTTTCAAGGACCGTAAAGGCGTGCCCGGTCATGCGCAATCCAGTTCGTAGAGGGTTCAGTTTCTGACGCTGTCCATGCGCCGGCTCGCGAGAATGCGCTCGAGCCAGCCTATCTCCATCTCCGGCACGGACTTGAGCAGCCGCTCGGTATAGTCGTCCAGCGGGGGCGAGAGCACGCTCGACTTTGGCCCGAAACGCACGAGTCGTCCGTGGTGCAGCACCGCTACGGAGTCGGCGATGGCACGCACGATCGCGATGTCATGGGTGATGAACAGATAGGAGACGCCGGTTTGCGCTTGCAGTTTCAGCAGCAGCGTGAGAATGCCCTGCGCCACCAGCGGGTCCAGCGCCGACGTCGGTTCATCGCACAGGATCAGCTCCGGCCGCGCGGCCAGCGCACGGGCAATCGCCACGCGCTGCTTCTGGCCGCCCGAAAGCTCTGCGGGGTACCGGTGGGCGAACCCCTCGCCCATCTCGATCTGGTCGAGCAATTCCTTGACCCGCGCGGTCCTGCGCGCGCCGCGCAGACCGAAATAAAAGCCCAGCGGCCGGCCGATGATGTCGTGCACCGTCTGGCGCGGGTTCATCGCCGTGTCGGCGCTCTGGTAGATCATCTGGATGCGGCGCAATTCCTCCTTTGCGCGGCGGGTGAATGCGGGGGACAAGGGCTTGCCGTCGAAATGCACCGTGCCCTGCGTTGGCGCCAGCAGGCCGGTGATCACCCGCGCCAAGGTCGATTTGCCGGAGCCGGACTCGCCGACCACGGCCAGGGTTTGCCCCTTGGGCAGGTGCAGCGACACATCCTGCAATACCCGGGTCTGACCATAGGCGGCGCTGACCGCATCCACCCGGAGCAGGGCATGCGTCTGGTCGCTCGCCTCATCGCGCCGGATGCTGCGGACGTTGAGCAGCGCCCGCGTGTAGTCCGCGCGCGGCGCCTCGATGATCTGCCGGGTGCTGCCCAATTCGACGGTCCTGCCATGGCGCAGCACCAGGATGTCGTCAGCAATCTGGGCGATCACCGCGAGATCGTGCGTGATGTAGAGCGCCGCCGTGTTCGTCTCCCTGATCGCGTGCTTGATCGCTGCGAGCACGTCGATCTGCGTGGTGACGTCGAGTGCGGTCGTCGGTTCGTCGAACACGATCAGTTCCGGGCCGGGGCACAGCGCCATGGCGGTCATGGCGCGCTGCAACTGCCCGCCGGAGACTTGGTGCGGATAGCGTGCACCAAAGGTTTGCGGGTCGGGCAGGCCGAGCACCTGGAACAGGTAGTGCGCCTTTTTCTGCGCGTCGGCGCGGCCCATCACGCCATGCCGCAGCGAGGCCTCGATCAGCTGCTCGCCCAGGCGATGCGCCGGGTTGAAGGCCGCCGCAGCGGACTGCGCAACGTAGCACACGCGGCTGCCGCGCAGCCCCCGAAGGCTTTTCATGCCGAGCTGGAGAATGTCCTTGCCGTCGAGCAGGACTTCGCCGCCGGTGATGCGCGCGCCACCGCGTCCATGGGCCAGCGCCGCCAGTCCGATGGTCGATTTGCCGGCGCCGGATTCGCCGATCAGGCCCAGGACCTTGCCTCTGGCGAGCGTGAAGGAAACGCGATCGACCAGCGTCACCGTCTTCGGCGGCAAGCCGGGCGGGTAGCTCGTCGCCTCGATGCGCAAATCTCTGACGGACAAAAGCTCAGCCATCGCCGCGGCCCCCCGGAGGCTGGACGAGCGCTTCATCAGCCAATCGACGACGAGGTTCACGCAGACGGCCAGCCCGGCGATGGCCACGCCGGGAATGAGCGCAGCCGGAACGCCGAACAAAATCCCGTCCTTGTTGTCCTTGACCATGCCGCCCCAATCCGCCGCTGGCGGCTGTATGCCCAGGCCCAGAAAGGAGAGGGTCGAGAGGAAGAGGATGGAGAAAACGAAGCGCAAGCCGAACTCGGCGAGCAAGGGCGAGAACGTATTCGGCAATATTTCGCGAAAAATGATCCAGCGCCGGCCCTCGCCACGCAGGCGCGCGGCCTCGACGAAGTCCATCACCGCAACGTCCAGCGCGACCGCGCGGCCGATGCGAAATACCCGGGTGGAATCGAGCATCGCCATGACGCCGATCAGGACCCAGAGGTTCTGCGGCAGCACGGCCAGAACGACCAGCGCGAAGATCAGCGTCGGAATCGCCATCATCAGATCGTTGCATCGCGACAGGAACTGATCGACGACCCCACCGACGACGGCGGCGGTGAAACCCAGGACCATGCCCAGCGAAAACGCAAGAATGCTGGCCGCGAACGCCACGAAGATCGTCGTGCGCGATCCGTAGATCAGGCGCGACAGCAGGTCGCGGCCAAGATTGTCGGTGCCCAGCAGAAAGTCTGCGCCCGCCGGCAACCAGACAGCGCCGACGACGTCCGTTTCGCCATAGGGCGCAATCCACGGACCGAAAATGGCGCAGGCCAGCGCCAGCAGGATGCCGATCCAGCCGATCCAGGCGCTGGCGGGGATGGTCCTGAGGTTCATCGCGGATGCCTGAGCCGGGGATTGGCGACGATGGCGATGGTGTCGGCCGCCATGTTGAGCAGGATGTAGATCGCCGCAAAGATGAGCCCGCAGGCCTGAACGACCGGCATGTCCCGCACCTTCACCGCGTCCACCATGTATTGGCCCATTCCGGGGTAGACGAAGACCACCTCGACCACGACCACGCCGACGACGAGGTAGGCGAGGTTCAGCGCGATGACGTTGGCGATGGGCGCAACCGCATTCGGCGCGGCGTGCCGGGCGATGATGCGAAACCTGCCCAGGCCCTTGAGTTGCGCCGTCTCGATATAGGCCGACTCCATGACGTTGAGGATCGCGGCGCGCGTCATGCGCATCATGTGCGCCAGTACCACGAGCACCAGCGTTGCAACCGGCAAGGCGATGACGGACAGGCGCTCCCCGAAGCCCATGCCGTCGTAGACCGTGGCCGGAAACCGGGCGACGCCGAATTTCACGGCGCCAAACAGGATGAACAGATAGCCGATGAAGAACTCCGGCAGCGAGATCGCGGCCAGCGAGAGCAGGCTGATGAGCCGGTCCGGAAACCGGTTGCGGTACTGCACTGCGAGCATTCCCAGGCCAACGGCCAAGGGCACCGCAATGAGCGCCACGAAGAACGCCAGGAAGAGGGAATTGCCGAGCCGGTTGCCAATCTGCGCGCTG
>NZ_AFAL01000037.1 GCF_000193225.1 Verminephrobacter aporrectodeae subsp. tuberculatae At4
GCAAACCGGGCCGCAGGCCGTTGCGGCCTCAGACGGCCAGACGCTTGCGGCCCTTGGCGCGGCGTGCGTTGATGACGGCACGGCCGCCGCGGGTCTTCATGCGCACGAGAAAACCGTGGGTGCGCGCGCGGCGCGTCTTGGAGGGCTGGTAAGTACGTTTCATGCTGCCATTCCTTGCGGTCTTGGGGTTCGGTCCCGGACACTGTTGCTCCTGCCCCTTGCCTCCGGTAGCCGGCGCACACGGCGCCATGCGAACAGCGCTCGGGTGGCAGACCCCTGTGGAGCAAAAGACAAAAGAGAAAACGGCGCGCCGGATCAAATCACCCTGAACGCATTCAGGGCAAACCCGGGATTGTGGCAGGCTTGCCGGCTGCTGGCAATGCCTTTCGCAGACCGAACCTCCCGCGCAGCGTGCCCACGAAGCGCCTTGCAAGCGGTGCATCCTGCGGCGACCGCCTTCTGTGGATAACTTCCTGGCAAGCTACAATCCAGCGCCCAGCACCGTTCCTCCCATTCCACAACAAGAATCCCCCGAGATGACCGAGGAACCCTCCCGTCCACCACCCGGCACAAATGCCGATCAGGACCTGTGGCAATCCTGCGTAGAGCAGTTGGCGCAGGACCTGCCGGAGCAGCAATTCAACACCTGGATCAAGCCCCTGACCGCCCAGGTGGCCGTGGATTTCTCCAAGGTCACGCTGCTCGTGGGCAACCGCTTCAAGCTCGACTGGATCCGTGCCCAGTACGCGGGCCGCATCGCCGCACTGCTCGAAGGGCTGTACGGCCAGCCCATCCCCCTGGAACTCGTGCTCACGCAGCGTGAATCCCCTGTCCGTGCAGTGGGCTACGTTCGGACCGCAGCCGCCGAAGCTTCGAACAGCTCCGGCCCACCCGCCGGTGAGCCCCCCCTGGCAGACGCGTTCCGCAACCGGCTGAATGCGGCGCTCACGTTCGAGACCCTGGTGGAAGGCTCGGCCAACCGCATGGCGCGCTCGGCGGCGATACACGTCGCCGGCATGCCGGGGCAGATGTACAACCCGCTGTTCATCTACGGCGGCGTGGGCCTGGGCAAGACCCATTTGGTCCACGCGGTCGGCAACCGCCAGCTGGTCGACCGGCCCGACGCCAAGGTCCTCTACATCCACGCCGAGCAGTTTGTCTCGGACGTGGTCAAGGCGTACCAGCGGCGGACCTTTGACGAATTCAAGGAACGCTACCACTCGCTCGACCTGCTGCTCATCGACGACGTGCAGTTCTTTGCCAACAAGGACCGCACACAGGAAGAATTCTTCAACGCGTTCGAGGCCCTGCTGGCAAAAAAATCGCACATCGTGATGACCAGCGACACCTACCCCAAGGGCCTGGCGAACATCCACGAGCGGCTGGTTTCGCGCTTCGATTCGGGTCTGACGGTGGCCATCGAGCCGCCCGAGCTGGAGATGCGCGTGGCCATCCTGATCAACAAGGCGCGCGCCGAAGGCACGGAAATGCCCGAGGAAGTGGCCTTCTTCGTGGCCAAGAACGTGCGCTCCAACGTGCGCGAGCTCGAGGGCGCGCTGCGCAAGATCCTCGCGTACTCGCGCTTCAACAACAAGGAAATCTCCATCCAGCTGGCCCGCGAGGCGCTGCGCGACCTGCTGTCCATCCAGAACCGGCAGATCTCCGTGGAAAACATCCAGAAAACGGTGGCCGACTACTACAAGATGAAGGTCGCCGACATGTACAGCAAGAAGCGCCCGGCCAGCATTGCGCGGCCGCGCCAAATTGCGATGTACCTGGCCAAGGAGCTGACGCAAAAGAGTCTGCCCGAGATCGGCGAGCTATTCGGCGGGCGCGACCACACCACCGTTCTGCACGCCGTGCGCAAGATTTCGGGTGAGCGCCAGCAGCTCACGGAACTGAACCAGCAGCTGCATGTGCTCGAGCAAACGCTCAAGGGCTGACTTGGAACGCCCCCGAATCGCCTTCGGCGCCGACCCGCGAAAAGGCAAAATACCGGGTCGCACAGCGGGATGCAGGGTCTGAGCCACCGTCCGCGATCCCGAATAAACACAAGAGGTTGAAGACATGATCGTCCTGAAGACAACACAAGACAAGGTTCTCTCGGTTTTGCAATCGGTGGCAGGAGTCGTCGAACGCAGGCACACCCTGCCCATCCTGGCCAACGTGTTGATCCGCAAGACGGGCAATGCGCTGCAACTGACGGCCAGCGACCTGGAAATCCAGATCCGCACCACGGCGGATCTGGGCGGCGACACGGGCGACTTCGCCACCACGGTGGGCGCGCGCAAGCTCATCGAGATCCTGCGCACCATGCCGGGCGAGCAGACGGTGAGCCTGGAATCGGCCCAGTCCAAGCTCCTCCTCAAGGGTGGCAAGAGCCGCTTCACGCTGCAAAGCCTGCCGTCCGAGGACTTCCCGCTGGTGCAGGAATCCGCGACCTTCGGCCCGGTCTTCAGCGTTGCGCAAAAGACGCTCAAGGACCTGCTCGGCCAGGTGTCGTTTGCCATGGCGGTGCAGGACATCCGCTACTACCTGAACGGCATCCTGTTCGTCGCCGAGGGCCAGACGCTGTCCCTGGTCGCCACCGACGGCCACCGTCTGGCATTTACCAGCGCCACGCTGGACGTGGAAGTGCCCCGGCAGGAAGTCATCCTGCCGCGCAAAACCGTGATCGAACTACAACGCCTGCTGAGCGACGTGGGCGGTGAGAACCAGCCCCGCATCGAGATGCGCTTCGCCAACAACCAGGCCAAGTTCGCCTTTGGCGCGATGGAGTTCGTCACCAAGCTGGTCGAGGGCAAGTTCCCCGACTACAACCGCGTGATCCCCCAGAACCAGAAGAACAGCGTGACCCTGGGCCGCGTGCCGCTGCTGGCCAGCCTGCAGCGCACCGCGATCATGACCAGCGACAAGTTCAAGGGCGTGCGCCTGAACCTGGAGCCCGGCAGCTTGCGCGTGGCGTCGAACAACGCCGAGCAGGAAGAGGCCGAGGACGAGATCGACATCGACTACGCCGGCGACACCATCGAGACCGGCTTCAACGTAACCTACCTCATCGACGCGCTGGCCAACATGGACCAGGACATGGTGAAGCTGGAACTCTCCGACGGCGGCGGCTCTGCGCTCATGACCATCCCCGGGAACGAGCACTTCAAATACGTGGTGATGCCGATGCGCATCTGACGCCCGGCACGCCCGCACGTGCCATTTTCTTCATGGCTGCTTGCGCACGAGGAATGCGTGCACGCAGCGCCGTCCCATTGAACAGACTGGAAACCAGCACGGTTTCCACGCATCCCAAGGCCCCCCATGACCGCTGAGAACGCCCTGCCCGAGCCCGAATCCACCGGCCCTGGCGAGCCCGCCGTGCAAAAGATCGACACCCAACAAGCCGGCGCCAGCGAAAACTACGGCGCAGGCGCGATCACCATCCTCGAGGGACTCGAGGCCGTGCGCAAGCGCCCCGGCATGTACATCGGCGACCCCAGCGACGGCACCGGCCTGCACCATCTGGTGTTCGAAGTCGTGGACAACTCCATCGACGAAGCCCTGGCCGGCCACTGCGACGACATCGTCGTGACCATCCACACCGACAACTCGATCAGCGTGACCGACAACGGCCGCGGCATCCCCACCGGCGTGAAGATGGACGACAAGCACGAGCCCAAGCGCTCGGCCGCGGAAATCGCGCTGACCGAACTGCACGCGGGCGGCAAATTCAACCAGAACAGCTACAAGGTATCGGGCGGCCTGCACGGCGTGGGCGTGAGCTGCGTGAACGCGCTGAGCAAATGGTTGCGCCTGACGGTGCGCCGCGAGGGCCGGGTGCACCAGCTCGAGTTTGCGCGCGGCTTTGTCCAGGAACGCCTGCTCGGCACCGTGGACGGCGTCGAAATCTCGCCCATGAAGGTGATCGGCGAGACCGACAAGCGCGGCACCGAGGTGCACTTTCTGCCCGACGCGGAGATCTTCAAGGAGAACCGCGACTTCCACTACGAAATTCTGGCCAAGCGCCTGCGCGAGCTCTCGTTTCTGAACAATGGCGTGCGCATCCGCATCCGGGACGAGCGCAGCAGCAAGGAAGACGACTTCTCGGGCACCGGTGGCGTGCGCGGCTTCGTGGAATTCATCAACAAGGGCAAGACCGTCCTGCACCCCACCCCGTTCCACGCCGCAGGCGAACGCCCGGCCGAGACCTACGGCGGAATCCCCGGCACGCACATCGGCGTGGAAGTCGCCATGCAGTGGAACAGCGCCTACACCGAGCAGGTGCTCTGCTTTACCAACAACATCCCCCAGCGCGACGGCGGCACCCACCTGACCGGCCTGCGCGCCGCAATGACCCGCGTCATCAACAAGTACATCGAAGAAACCGAGCTGGCCAAAAAGGCCAAGGTCGAAGTCACCGGCGACGACATGCGCGAAGGGCTGTGCTGCGTCCTGAGCGTGAAGCTGCCGGAGCCCAAATTCAGCAGCCAGACCAAGGACAAGCTGGTGTCCAGCGAGGTGCGCGCGCCCGTGGAGGACATCGTGGGCAAGCTGCTCACCGACTACCTGCAAGAGCGCCCGATCGACGCCAAGATCATCTGCGCCAAGATCATCGAAGCCGCGCGCGCCCGCGAGGCCGCGCGCAAGGCGCGCGAAATGACGCGCCGCAAGGGCGTGCTCGACGGCATGGGCCTGCCCGGCAAGCTCGCCGACTGCCAGGAGAAAGACCCCGCCCTGTGCGAGATCTACATCGTCGAGGGCGACTCCGCGGGCGGCTCCGCCAAGCAGGGGCGCGATCGCAAGTTCCAGGCCATCCTGCCGCTGCGCGGCAAGATCCTGAACGTGGAGAAATCGCGCTACGAAAAGCTGCTCACGAGCAACGAAATCCTCACGCTGATCACCGCCCTGGGCACCGGCATCGGCAAGGCCGGCGGCAGCACGGGGGGGGACGACTTCGACGTCGCCAAGCTGCGCTACCACCGCATCATCATCATGACCGACGCCGACGTCGACGGCGCGCATATCCGCACCCTGCTGCTCACCTTCTTCTACCGCCAGATGCCCGAGCTCGTGGAGCGTGGCCACATCTACATCGCCCAGCCGCCGCTGTACAAGGTCAAGGCCGGCAAGGAAGAGCTGTACCTCAAGGACGCTCCCGCGCTCGACGGCTTCCTGCTGCGCATCGCGCTGAACCACGCCAGCGTTTTCACCGGCAACACCGGCGGCCAGACCCTCGCGGACGAGACCCTGGCCGAACTGGCGCGCAAACACCAGATTGCCGAAAACGTCATCGCCCGCCTGGGCAGCTTCATGGACGCGGAAGCCCTGCGCGCCATTGCCGACGGCGTGTCCGTGAAGCTCGACAGCATGGCCGAAGCCCAGGCCAGCGCCGTCGCCCTGCAGGCCAAGCTGCGCGAACTGAGCAGCACCGGCGCCCCCGCCGAAGTGGCCGGCGAATTCGACGCGCGCACCGACAAACCCCTGCTGCGCATCAGCCGGCGCCACCACGGCAACACCAAGAGCAGCGTGATCACGCAGGACTTCGTGCACGGCGCCGACTACGCCGCCCTGGCCGAGGCCGCAGCCACCTTCCGCGGCCTGCTCGGCGAAGGCGCCAAGGTCATGCGCGGCGAAGGCGAAAAGCAAAAGGAAGAAAAGGTCGGCGACTTCCGCCAGGCCATGAAATGGCTCATCGGCGAAGCCGAGCACGCCACCAGCCGCCAGCGCTACAAGGGCCTGGGCGAAATGAACCCCGAGCAACTGTGGGAAACCACCATGGACCCCGACGTGCGCCGCCTGCTGCGCGTACAGATCGACGACGCCATCGAAGCCGACCATGTGTTCACCATGCTCATGGGCGACGAGGTCGAGCCACGCCGCAACTTCATCGAAGCGAACGCGCTGCGGGCGGGGAACATCGACGTCTGAGCGCGCTGCGGCTGCCCGCGGGGCAGCGCTGCTACCCGGCTACGGAGGTCCGTGCGGGCTTCTTGCGGCGGAGCAAAACTGGAAGACGTGCTCCTTGCTGCCGATATGGGCCGAGCGCACCGTGCAGGTCTCCAGCAGCAGCGACAGGCCCCGGTGGCGGATGGATTCGGAAACCGTCTTGGCGATTTGCCGGTTTTCGGCGCCGACGTCCCGGCGATGCGCCGGGGGCAGCTCGAACGCGCAAGGCGACTCGCCCAGCGCACCGTCCGGCTGGACCGGAACTGCCAGTTGCAAGCGTGGCATGCGCCGCATGGCAAACGCCACGGCGCTGCAAGCGCGGTCGCCGTTTTGAACGCCATGACCGTCCAGCCAGTCACTGAGCCTTTGAATCGATTGCGCGCGCGCATCGCGAACCGCCGGAACGATCGCGTAGAGGCCGGCAGTTCTGCCATCGATGATCGCCTGCGCACGCTGCCAATAGCCTGGCGACTCGGGGAACGATCCCAGCGAAACGAAAGCCAGCGCGGGCGGGAAGTGCGGAAGAATCCACGCCATCGGCGAAGCCAGGACCAGGACCACGGAGTTTTCCGGTTGCGCGACGGGAGGCACGTCAACGGAGAAGCTTTCCTGGGCAAACCCGGCATTCCCCCAGGTGTCGAAGCGAAGCAGCGACAGCGCCACCGCGCAGCCTATCAACCATGCCGCCACCCGGCGGGCCCGGCTGACGCTGGTGAGTCGATGCAGGATGACCCAGGCCGTCACCGGCAGCAGCATTTCCATCACGATCGCGTACCGCCCGATGCTGAAAACGGCCATCCAGACCCCATAGCTCGCGACCAGGAAGATGAGCATGAATCGCGTGATGTCTGCGACGGGAACCTCGATCGGCGTGCACATTGCACCCGAAGGCATGCGCCGCCGGTACGCACTGCGGACCAGCCAAGCGCCAAACAGGGTGTAGACGCCGGGCCAGAGCAGCTGGATCATCGCGACCTCACCGAATCGGTGCGGCCACAGGGTGAAGACGAAGGGAAAGAAGATGGTTTCCCACATGTTCCCGGGCAGCCACCTGGTGTCGGCCAGGGTGATCTCCTGCGCGAACTCCGACTTGAAAATCGCGTTGAACTGCGGGAACAGGGGGTTTCCGAAGTGCTCCCACATCAGGGCGAACCAGTAGCCGGCCGTGATCGCCATGCCGGCCAGAACCCCGCTGCCAAACGCCAGGCAGACGGCCAGCCGCCTGGCCGATGGCCGTCCGATGAGGGCAAGTGCCATGAACATTCCGACCGCATAGGGCGCGTTCGTGAGTTTGAGCCCCACACCAAGTCCGACGGCAAGGCCTGCTGCGGCACAAATCAGGCCCGCACGGACGCCGCCCCGCCCGATCCTGCTCCAGTGGCGGGCGATGAGCAGCAGGCCACCGAGCACGAGGAGCGCCGTCGAGTTGTCGCCCATCGTGTTGCCCAGCTCGGAAATGAAGCTGGCTCCAAGGCAACCGCTCAGGGCCAACAGGAGCACCGCAAGCTTGCCCGTATCGGCAGGGACGACCCTGCGAACCAGGCCATGGAGCAGGAGGAAGTTCAGGCCGTGGAAAGTTCCCATGATGGCCGCTACCAGCATCGGCGGCAGGTTCATGGCCATCCAGTAGTACGGCACGTCGAGCAAGGGATTGAAATAGCTCTGCATCCCCGCCGGAGCCAGGTCCGTACCGATGCGGCCCGTGAGCAGCGCGTAGGGGTTGTAGAGGTGGTAGTTCTGCAGATCCCAATTCGCATCCTGGCCCACGATCAGGGACAGGAACCCGAACGCAAGGGGCAGGAGGAACCAGAGGGCCGGCGATAGGCGCCGGGTTTCGTTCAAGGGAGTGGCCAGCAGACGCAGCATGACGAGGCGATGGGGCGGATACAGGCTATCGGCTTCGGAACACGATCCATCTTGACCCGGTGAAATTGAAGACCATTGCAGCGAGCGATCCCAGGGCCAGAGGGAGCAATGCGGGGATCGCAGGGAGAGCCTTCCATGCGAGGTAGAAGACCGAAAAATTGATCCCGACCCCAAGGCCCTGAACAAGCAGGTACTTCGCGTACTCCCTCGCCGGGTCCCCATGGTGGCCGCGCGGACTTTGGAAGACGGCAGCCCGGTTGATTGCCCAGGTCGCCATGGTCGCCGGAATGAACGCGAGTACCCGCGCCGGCACGATCGCCAGTGCGCACCAGGTGGTCAGGGCCAGGAAAAGGCCCGCATCGATGGCGAACCCGATGGCGCCAACCCCGGCGAATCCCGCCGCCTGGCGGGCAAGCAGCGCCCGGCCGCGGCTAGCCATCGCCGGGCTCCGAGGTCTGCGACAGGAGGTGCAGTTCGTAGCGGATCTGCTGTTGATGCGCGATGCCGTCGAGCAGCAGGCCAATGCTCAGCATCCCGACGGACACGGTCCCCAGCGAGGCCGCCAGGATCGCCAAGGGCACGTGGTAGATGTAGCGGTGGGTGAGCCAATCGTGAATCACCGGCACCCCGGCGAGCAAACCCAGCAGCATGGCGATCAAGGCGATGCTTCCGAAGAACGCGAATGGCCGGTAGTAGCGCAGGATCTGGGCGATCGTGAAGAGCACCCTGGCACCGTCCGAAATGGTGTTCAGCTTCGAGAAGCTTCCCGCCGGGCGATCGACGTACTCGATGGGCACCTCAACGATGCGAAACCGTTTGTCGAGGGCGTGGAGCGTCATGTCGGTTTCGACCTGGAACCCCTCGACCAGGATGGCGTAGTTTTTCACGAACGTGCGGCTGAAGACCCGGTATCCGCTCATGACGTCCCTCAGATTCGACTTGAAGAACAGATTGATCAAGTTGCGCACCATGTCATTGCCAAAGCCATGCAGCCTGCGCTTGTTCTGCTCGGAGTAATGGCCCCCGGAATGCCGATCGCCGACCACCATGTCGGCGTCGCCATCGAGCACGGGTCTCATCAGGTCCCGTGCGCGGTTCGCGGGGTACGTCAGGTCAGCATCTGCCAAAACGTATACGTCGGCGTGCACCTCCTGAAACGCTCGGCGCAGGGCGTTGCCCTTGCCCTGGCGCGGTTCCGAAATGACCCGCCCGGGAATGCCGGCCTCCATCAATGCGCCGGCGGCGAGCGCGCCGGTGCGATCCTTCGAGTTGTTGTCGATGACGTAGATCGAGGCCTCGGGGATGGACGCGTGGAACGCAAGGATCACCTCGCGGATGGTGACTTCCTCGTTGCATGCAGGGAGGATGACGGCAATTCTCTTATTCATGGCGGGCTCGACCTGGCGAACTTTTGCGCAATCGGTGGAACGCCGCCGATTGTCTCAGACACCTTGCCGAGGCCACGGCCTCAGCGTGCAGCGCGCGCGACCAGGGCCGGCTACTTGCCGAGTCCCAGCTTTCTGACGGTATCCGCGTAGAACGCATGTTCGCGTTCGAGGGTCAACCGGAACCGGTCTCCATCCTCGTTCATGCGTCCGAGATACTGACGCGCGAAAAAGTCGCGGTAGCCGCTGTCCTGGTTGACCTTGTCGGTCAGGCGCTTCAAGCTGGCCACGATCTCGGCAGGCGTGGCCTTCGGAACCGCCAAAGCGCGCCATGTGCCCAGCTGCAAATCGATGCCGCGCTCGCGAAAGGTAGGGACCTGATCGAAGTCCCTGGGGCGTTGCTCCGCCATGACCGCGAGCATGCGCAGCTTGCCGCCCTTGACGTGCGCCCCGACCTCGCCGGTCGTCGCAAGGGTCGCGTCAACCTGTCCAGCCAGCAATCCGACGACCGCCGGGCCGGCTCCGATGTAGGGGACGTTGTTGAAGGACAGGCCGGTCCGGTTTTCAACCGCGATGGCTGCGAGATGGTAGGCCGCGCCAATGCCGGAGTTCGAGATCGCTACCTCTCCAGGATGGACTCGGGCATGGTCCAGGAACTGTTCGAGTGTGCTCCATGGCGATTCAGCCTTCACGATCAGCGCGATGGGGTCGGCGTTGATGCGCGCCACGTAGTTGAAATCTTGCCACCGGGTTTTTCCGATGCCCTGAAGAGAGGCCAGCGAAACTTCCGGGGTCACCAGCGTGAGCTTGTAGCCGTCGGGTCGCGCTGAGGCACCTTCCCTGTGCCCGATGGAGCCTGAGGCACCGGGTCGATTCACGATGACGAATGACTGGCCCGTGTGCCGCGTGGCCGCGTCGGCAAAGGCGCGCGCCACTGCGTCGCTGCTGCCGCCCACAGCCCAGGGAACCACGATCTCCACCGGACGACTCGGGTAGTCCGCGGCCAAGCTGGCCTGGACTGTGAGGAGCATGGCGACACCGGGTAATGCGCGACCAAGGACCATGAGGATAGGGGCTGCTGCGCAAGCGAAAGTGTGCATTGGAATTCCGCGTTCATCTGTAGTAACTGAATGGTAGACACACCGCTATCGAAAGATGTAGGTGCTTATCCCTTGGCTGCGCTGCGTGCACGGGCATGTTTTGACGGGTCCACAGGTCGGGATCGTCTTGGGGGCTTGACCATTTTTCTCCGCTGCATCATGATTCCAATAACCGGTTAGATACTTGAATGGGGAAATCCCCAGCACCCGGAGGAGACACGGTGGAACTTTCGACAGAGCACCAGCAGGTGGCCGACATGGCGCGCCGCTTCGCCAACGAGCAAATCCGCCCCGACGCCGAACGCCTGGACCGGGAAGAGGTCTTCGCCGGGGACATCTACAAGGCGATGGGCGAGAACGGCCTCTTCGGCATCACGGTGCCGCAAACCGACGGCGGAGCCGGTCTCGATGCGCTGGCCTACAGCATCGTGATGGAGGAGCTCAGCCGCGGCTACGCGTCCATTGCCGATCAATGCGGGCTGGTCGAACTCGTGACCACGCTCCTGTGCACGCATGGCAGCGCGGCCCAGAAGGCGCAGTGGATCGGACCGATCATCCGCGCCGAGCAACGCGCGGCCTATTGCATTACCGAGGCCGGCGCAGGCTCCGACATGTCCGGCGTCAAGACCGTGGCCGTCCGGCGTGGCGCCGGCTGGGCGCTGAGCGGCTCCAAGCTCTGGATTCACAACGCGCCGGTTGCGGACGTTGCCTTTGTGCTCGCGCGCACGGATCCGCAGGCCGGCAAGCGCGGCATGGGAATCTTCATCGTCGACTGCACCCGGCCCGGCGTAGCGCGCGGCCCCGCGGAGCACAAGCTGGGACAGCGCTCTTCGCAGGTGGGAGAGCTGCACTTCGAGAACGTGGAACTCCCCGCCGATGCGCTGCTGGGCACGGCGGGCCGGGGCTTTCACATGATGATGAGCGTGCTCGAAAAGGGGCGGGTCGGCATCGCTTCGCTGGCCGTCGGAATCCTTCAGGCGGCGCTCGAGGCCTCGGTGGAGCAGGCGAAGCTGCGCCAGCAGTTCGGCCAGGCGATCGCGCAATTCCAGGGCATCCAGTTCATGCTTGCGGACATGGCGAAGGATACCCAGGCCGCGCGCCTGCTCGCCCGGTCGGCAGCCGGCTTGCTCGACGCCGGGGCGGACGCCACGGCGGCCGCCTCCATGGCGAAGTGCTTCGCCGCCGACGCGGCCGTGGCCCATGCGTCGAACGCGGTCCAGATCTTCGGCGGCAGCGGCTACATCCGCGGCTACGAGGTCGAGCGCCTGTACCGCGACGCGAAGATCACCCAGATCTACGAGGGAACGAATCAGGTCCAGCGCATCATCATCGCGCGCAAACTTCTGCACGGGTGAAGCCATGCGCCGCACTGCCATCGTGACGGGGGCCTCCCGCGGCATTGGCCGTGCCAGTGCCCTCGCCCTGGCCGAAGAGGGCTTCGACGTCGCGGCCGTGGCCTGGCGCGACGCGCAGCATTTCGACGCGCTGATCGCGGACGTCGAGGCCCTGGGCCGACGCTGCAAGGCCTTCGACCTGGACATTCGCGACAGGAGCGCCCATGCGCCCTTCCTCGATTCGGTTCAGCGCCAGTTCGGCGACGTGCATTGCCTGGTGAACAACGCCGGCGTGTCCGTGCTGGAGCGCGGGGACCTGCTCGAGGTCGGCGAGGAAAGCTACGACCGCTGCTTTGGCGTGAACACGCGGGGCACCTTCTTCCTCACGCAGGCGGTCGCGCGCCGCATGCTGGCTTGCGGCGCGCCTGCGGGAGCGCCCCGGAGCGTGATCTTCGTGACCTCGTCGAACGCCGTCGCGGCGAGCGTGGAGCGCGGCGAGTACTGCATGTCCAAGAGCGCGCTGCACATGGCGGCGCGGCTCTACGCGCTGCGTCTGGCGCCGGAGGGCATCGGCGTCTACGAGGTACAGCCCGGTCTCATCCTGACCGGGATGACGGCGCCGTCGAAGGCCCGGTACGACGGCTTGATCGCCCAGGGAATGACCGCGCAGGCACGCTGGGGCCTGCCCGAGGACGTGGCCCGCGTCATCCGGACCATGGCCGCCGGCCTGCTGCCGTATACGGTGGCGCAGGAGGTGCGTGTCGATGGCGGTCTGCTGATCCAGCGTTTTTAGGGCAAAGCCATGCGTGTTCTCTCCGGCCGGCCGGATCTGCGCTGCATGAACACCGCGACCCTGGGTTTCCGCGAACCCATCGAGCGCACGGCCCGGCGCGTTGCGGCGGCAGGTTTCGGCCGCATCACCCCCTGGCGCCAGGAGATCGACGAAGCGCATCCGGAACGCGCCGCGCAGGCCATCCGCGCTGCGGGACTGAAGCTGGGGGGCTATTGCCGGACCGACTATTTCGCAGCCGACGATGCGGCGGGCGCGCGCGCGGCGATCGCGTCGAACCGGCGCGCGGTCGAAGTCGCGGCCGTGCTCGGCGCGCCCTTCGTGGTGGCAGTGGTCGGCGGTCTGGCGCCGAATTCGAAGAACCTTTCCGCTTGCCGCGAGCAGATCCTCGAAGGCCTCGCGGCGCTGGTTCCGACGCTGCGCGCCACCGGCGTGGCGATTGCGCTGGAGCCGCTGCATCCGGTCTACACGGCGAACCGCAGTCTGCTCAACACAGTCGAACAGGCGCGGCGCTGGTGCGAGCGCCTGGACCCGGCCCACGAGGGCCTCTTCGGCATCGCCGTGGACGCCTACCACGTGTGGTGGGACCCGGAACTCGAAGCGGCGCTCGGCCGGGCCGCCGGCCGCGTGCTGGCGCTGCACGTCTGCGATTGGATGCGCGAGACGAAGGATCCGCTGCTGGACCGGGGAATGATGGGCGACGGCGTGATCGAGCTTGGCCGCATACGGCGCCTGGTCGAGCAAGGCGGCTTCGGCGGCCCGGTGGAAGTCGAGATCTTCTCCAGGGACGTCTGGTGGAAGCGCGACCCCGACGAAGTCCTGCGCACCTGCAGTGCGCGCATGGACACGCTTGTCTGATCCCCGCCGAGGAGGAGAAATGCCCCGACTACCGCTTCCTGACACCCGCGGCGCACGCGCCCCGCATGTCCTGCACGGCGCGGACGCTTGAGCGCAGGAGGAATCCATGGGCCAGATCATCGTTCAGCGCAGCACGCACGTGCTCACGCTGGAACTCTCGAACCCCGGCAAGGCAAATGCGCTCGACCGGGACATGCTGGCGCAGCTCGACGCCCAGCTCGCGCACGCGCACGGCGACGAGCGTGTGCGCGCCCTCGTCCTGCGCGGGCAGCGTGGCGGCGCTTTCTCGTCCGGCGCCGACATCCGGGAATGGGCGCCCATGCGGCCGGAGGAATTCGCGCGCGACTGGATCGGCTACGGCAACGCCCTCTTCGATCGCTTCGAGTCGCTGCGCTGCCCAACGATCGCGGCCATCGAGGGCCTGTGCTTTGGTGGCGGGCTGGAACTGGCGCTGTGCGCCGACCTGCGCGTCGCGAGCCACGCGGCGCGCTTTCGCTTCCCGGAACTGACGCTCGGCGCCATCCCCGGCTGGCACGGCGGACCGCGCCTGGCGCGGCTGGTCGGAAGGGGCCGCGCGCTGGAAGCGGTGCTCACGGCCGGCGAGATCGACGCTGGCACGGCGCAGGCCTGGGGGCTGGTCAACAGCGCATGCGCCACCGAGTCCTTCGAGCGCGACCTGCAGGCGCTGGTCGATCGCTTGACCCGCGTCTCGCCCCGCGCCGCAGCGCTGGCCAAGGCGGCCATCGTCGGCGCGCAGGACCCCGCAGCCTTCTACCCGGCCGCCACGTTGGCCCTCAGAGGCAGCCCCGACGCCGAGATCGGCATTCGGGCCTTTCACAACAAGACGGCAGCGGTCTTTTGACAACGACAGGAGCCAAGCAGCATGAACCCGTTTTCCCTGCCCGCAGCACCCCGCAGATTCCAGATGTACATCGGCGGCCAGTTCACGGACGGCGCGTCGGGCCAGATGATGACGCGCCACAGCCCGGGCCACGGCGCGGCCGTCGCGCAGTGGCCGTCCGGCGTCGGTGAGGACGCGCAAGCGGCCATCGCCGCAGCGCGCGAGGCTTTCGACAACGGACCCTGGCCGAGCCTGAGCGCGGGCGCGCGCGCTGCCCGGCTCTTCAAGGTCGCGGACCTCATCGAGCGCCACGCGCAGGAGCTGGGCCTGATCGAATGCCTGGAAACCGGCAAGCCGATCACCCAGGCCATCGGCGAGATTCGCGGCGCGGTGGACGTCTGGCGCTTTGCCGCCGGCGCGGCGCGGGTGATGCGGGGCGAGGCGTACAACAACCTCGGCGATCGCGTATTGGCCATCGTGCTGCGCGAGCCGATCGGCGTCGTGGGCGTCATCACGCCGTGGAACTTCCCCTTCTTCATCCTCGCGGAGCGCTTGCCCTTCATCCTGGCTGCGGGGTGCACGGCGGTCGTGAAACCCTCGGAGGCCACCAGCGGCTCCACGCTGAAACTCTGTGCGCTCCTGCACGCGGCGGGTATCCCGCCCGGCGTGGTGAATGTCGTGACCGGCAAGGGGCCCGTGGTCGGGCAGCCCTTGCTCGACAGCGACCGGATCGACATGCTGTCCGTCACCGAATCGACCACGACCGGTCGCAAGGCGATCGAGGCCTCGGCCGGCAACATCAAGAAGCTCGGCCTGGAACTCGGTGGGAAAAATCCGCACATCGTTTTTGCTGACGCCGACCTGGACGATGCGGCCGACGGCGTGGCCTTCGGCATGGCGTTCAACGCGGGGCAATGCTGTGTCGGCGGCAGCCGCCTGGTGGTGCAGCGCTCGATCGCCGAGGCCTTCACCGCAAAGCTCGCGCAGAAGATGCGCCGCATCCGCGTGGGCGACCCGCTGGACGCGCAGACCCAGGTGGGCGCGTTGTTCGACGAGGCCCACATGCACAAGGTGCTGGGCTACGTGCAGGAGGGCGTGAGAATGGGTGCGCACGTCGTATGCGGCGGCGCGCGCACCGGCGACCACGCCGGCTACTTCGTGCAACCCACGCTGCTGACGAACGTGCGGCCCGCAACGCCGCTGCTGCGCGAGGAGATCTTCGGGCCCGTGCTCGCCGTCGTACCCTTCGACGGCTACGAGGAGGCCATCGCGATCGCAAACGACAGCGCGTTCGGCCTGGCGGCGTCGATCTGGACGAAGGACCTCTCGCAGGCGCTGCGCGCCACGCGCCAGGTCAGAGCCGGCCGCGTCTGGGTGAACACCACGCTGGACAACGGTCCGGAGACGCCGCTGGGCGGGATGAAGCAATCGGGGCTGGGGCGCGAGGCAGGACTTTCGGGAATCGAGGAATACACCGAGGTCAAAACGGCGCACATCCACCTGCAAGCGCGCACGCACTGGATCGCTTGAGCCCGAGGAGCCTGCCCATGGCATACGACTACATCGTGGTGGGCGCAGGGTCCGCCGGTTGCGCGCTCGCTGCGCGGTTGTCGGAGGACGCCGCGCTCCAGGTCCTGCTGCTGGAGGCCGGGCCTGCGGACAGCAATCCGTACATTCATCTGCCCGTGGGCTTCTACAGGATGACGGCCGGCCCCCTGACCTGGGGCCTGAAGACCGCGCCGCAACGGCACGCGCTGGGCCGCGAGATCGCCTACGCGCAGGCGAAGGTGCTGGGCGGCGGGGGCTCGATCAATGCGCAGGTCTTCACCCGGGGCTGCCCGCAGGATTACGACGCGTGGGAGCGTGCGTTCGGCTGCGCAGGCTGGTCCTTCAAGGACGTGCTGCCGCATTTCATCCGCGCGGAAGACAACGACATGCTCGCCGGCGCATGGCACGGCGTGGGCGGGCCACTGGGTGTTTCCACGCCCTGCGCGGATGCGCTGACCCGGGTCTTCGTGCAGTCCTGCCAGCAGATGGGAATGCCCTACAACGCGGACTTCAACGGCCCGTCGCAGGCCGGCGCCGGCGCCTACCAGACGACGGTTCGCGGCGCGCGCCGCTGCTCGGCTGCGACGGGCTACCTGCGACCGGCCCGCGGCCGCGCCAACCTGCGCGTGCGCACCGGTGTCCAGATCCAGCGCATCGTGATCGAGAAGGGCCGCGCGATCGGCGTGGAAATGATCGTGGCCGGACGCCCCGTGGTGCTGCGCGCCGAGCGGGAAGTGCTGCTCACGTCCGGCGCGATCGGCTCCCCCCGGCTCATGCTGCTGTCCGGGCTGGGCCCCGCAGACGAACTGCGTGCAGCCGGCGTGGCGGTGGTCGCGGACCTGCCCGAGGTCGGGCGCAACCTGCACGACCACTTCGGCATCGACGTCGTCTACGAACTCAGCGATTCGCACGGCTTCGACAAATACGCCAAAGCGCACTGGAAGGCCTGGGCAGGGATCGAGTACGCCATGTTCAAAAAGGGACCGGTGGCCTCGAACATCGTCGAAGGCGGTGCGTTCTGGTACGCGGACAGGGCGGCCGCAACGCCCGACCTGCAATTCCACTTCCTCGTCGGCGTGGGCGTGGAGGAGGGCGTTCCGAAGATCGGGTCGGGCTCGGGCGTGACCCTGAATTCGTATGCGCTGCGCCCGCGTTCCCGGGGCCGCGTGACGCTGCGCAGCGCCGACCCGCGCGATCTGCCCATCGTGGACCCGAACTTTCTGGCCGACCCCTACGACCTCGGAACCTCGGTCGAAGGGGTCCGGCAAAGCCGCGAGATCATGGCCCAGTCGGCGTTCGCGAAGTACCTGCGGCAGGAACATTTTCCCGGCGGCGGAGTGCGCACGCGGGCGGACCTGGAACAGTACGCGCGCCAGTACGGCCGCACCTCGTACCACCCGGTCGGAACCTGCCGCATGGGCGGGGACGCGCAATCGGTGGTCGATCCGCAGTTGCGCGTGCGCGGCATCTGCGGCCTGCGCATTTGCGACAGCTCGATCATGCCCCGCCTCGTGAGCTCGAACACCAATGCGCCGTCCATCATGATCGGCGAGAAGGCCGCCGAGCTCGTGCGCGGCCGCGCTGCGCCCAGGTCCCTTGCCGCCGCAGCCATGCAGGGCCAATCGGCGTTAACCCTGTAGTAACCATTTGGTTCTTGAAATACAGTAAATAACTGACTGGTTCACAACGCGGTCCGGGCACGGGCCGCAACGCCGCAACGCAGACCCATGCGCAGTTGGGGACCTGGCGAATCTGGAGGATGTCCATGCCTTTCATCAAGCGCTTCGTCGCGCAAGAGACCGCCCGGCGCCGGGATCTCATTCTTGCCGGTGCCCACGGCCTCGTCGGAGCCGCTGCGGGAACGGGCCTCGTGTCCGCGTTCGCCCGGAGCGAACCCACGCTGGCCTGGAGCTACCGCGACCGCAGCAACCCCTATTGGCACGCCGTCGTGTCGGGCGCGGAGTCCTTCCTGGAGGACAACGGCCACAAGAAGTCCGCGTTGCTGCACCTTCTGAACAATGGCAGCTCGGAGAAGTCGCTTGCGGACATCAAGGCCCTGCTGTCCAAGACCGGCGGAAAAGTGGCGATCGCCTGCGACGCAAACGATGCGCCGAACTGCCGCCCGGTGGTCGAGGCGGTACAGCGGGCGGGCGGCCATGTGGCGACCGTCTGGAACAAGCCCGACGATCTGCACCCCTGGGACTTCGGCGACAACTGGGTCTCGCACATGACCTGGTCGGACGAAGGCCCCGCAGAGCAGACCGCGCGCATCTTGTTCCAGGCAATGGGCGGCAAGGGGGCCATCGTCGGCGTTGGCGGCATCGCGGCGAATAATCCCGCAATCGAACGCCACCGGGGCGTGATGAGGGCCCTCCAGGACTTCCCCGGAATCCGACTGCTGGACTACCAGCCGGCGGATTGGGCCACGCAGAAGGCGCACCAGGTGATGCAGGGCTTCTTCACGCGCTTCGGCAGCAAGATCACCGGCGTCTTCTGTGCCAACGACTCCATGGCCTATGGGGTGCTGGAGGCGCTCAGGGCCGAGGGGCGCAAGCTGCCGGTCGTCGCCTACGACGGCACCCCCGAAGCGACCGAGCTCGTGCTCAGGGGCGAGCTGCTCGCCACCTGCTTCACGAACCCGCATTGGGGCGGCGGAATCACCGCTGCGCTGGCCTACCACGCCGCCATCGGTAGCTTCAAACCGTCCGCGGAACCCCGGGCGCACCGCGAGTTCTACGGCCCGACCATCCTGGTGACGCAAAGGGATGCTGCCGGGTTCAAGAAGAAATACATCTCGGGAACGCCCAAGTACGACTGGAAGGACTTCTGGGCCCCCGGCCGTGGCCAGATCATGTACGCCGCAAAGCCGTGATGTCCGCGGCGCATCGAACGGAGCTGCTGCTGCGCTGGGCGCCCGCGCTCGTGCTCCTCACGTTGCTGGCGGCCTTTTCTGCGGCGCATCCGGACTTCCTCTCGCGCAGCAACCTGGGACGCATCGCGATCGCGTCCACTCCCGCGCTGATGGTGGCGCTCGGCGTGGGCTTCGTCATCATCATGGGCTCGATCGACCTGTCCATGGAGGGCACGCTATCGACGACGGCCGTGCTGTTCGCCATCGCCTTCAACGCCTGGGGCGGGGAACTCCTTGGCGGGGGGCTGCTCGCGATTCCGGTGGCGCTGCTCGCCGGTGCCGCGATCGGACTGGTGAATGGCCTGGTGCACGTGAAGCTCAAGATTCCTTCCTTCATGGCCAGCCTGGCCATCGGCTTCGTGGGCATGGGGCTGTCGGTGTTGCTCACGGGCGGCGCCATCGTCAGAGTCAATGACGGGGTGTTCCGCGCACTGCTGTTCCAACGCATCTGCGGTTTCCCACTGATGGTGTACGCCGCCATCGGGCTGGTGCTGATCGCCTGGTTCATTCAGCGCAACACGACCCTGGGGCGCAACTTTTACGCGCTCGGAGGCGGCGAGGAAATCGCGCATTCCTGCGGGCTCGACGTGCGCCGCGTGCGCGTGCTGGGATTCGCGCTGGCCGGCGTGTTCTACGCGCTCGGCGCCATTTTCGCCGTGGCCCGGGGCGGCATGGCCGAATCGCTGACGGGGTCGAACTACATGTTCCTGGGCATCACGTCCGTGGCGGTCGGCGGCACCTCGCTGATGGGCGGCAACGGCGGCGTATGGAACACCGTCGCCGGCGTGCTGATCGTGAACGTGATCGTCAACGGCATGGTGGTGCTGGGTCTGCCCCATTTCATTCAGGACGGCGTGCTCGGCGTGCTGATCATCGCCGCGGTCGTGCTCTCGACGAATCGCAAGTCCTCTGCGCTGGTGAAGTGAGCCGCCATGCTTGAATTGCGCAAACTTGAAAAAACGTTCCCCGGCGTGCACGCGCTCAAGGGCATCGACTTCAGCGTCCGGACGGGCGAGGTGGTCGGCCTGGTCGGCGAGAACGGCGCAGGCAAATCGACGCTGATGAAGGTGATCTACGGCGCCTGCCCACACGACGGCGGCGCCGTGCTGGTGAACGGCGAGCCCGCGCGCTTCAACACCCCCCGCGAGGCGATGCACAAGGGCATCGGCATGGTGTTTCAGGAGCAGTCGCTGATCCCGAATCTGTCGGTGATGGAGAACATCTACCTGGGCTTTGAGCAGCCTTTCGTGCGCTTTGGCGTGATCCACTGGAAGCGCATGGCGGCCGCCGCAAGGCAGCAGCTCGCGAAGGTGCATCTGGCCGTCGATCCGCGCACGACGACCTCCAGGCTGTCCTTCGCGCAGCGCCAGATGGTCGAACTGGCCAAGGTCCTGGCGCTCGGGGATCGGGTGGCGGGAGACCTCGTCATCCTGCTCGACGAGCCGACCTCCGTGCTGTCCAAGGACGAGGTGCAGTTGCTCTTCCAGCGGGTGCGCGAACTGCGCTCGCGCGCCGCCTTCATCTTCGTTTCGCACCGGATCGACGAGGTGATCGACATCTCCGATCGAATCTACGTTCTCAAGGACGGCGCGGTGGTCGACGTCGTTGCGCGCGAGGACGCAGAGCCCGAGCGCATTCAGCGCAAGATGGTCGGCCGCGAGATCAGCAAGGAATACTACCGGGAAGAAAAGCAGCGCCCCTGCGGCACCGACGTGCTGCTCGAAGCGAAGGGCCTCGGCTGCAAAGGCAAATACGAAAACATCTCCTTCCAGCTGCGGCGCGGCGAGGTACTGAGCCTGGTGGGGGCCCCGGGCGCCGGCGGCGAACAGATCATGCGCACCGTCTTCGGGCTCGAGCGGCCCGATCGCGGCAGCCTGGAGATCCGGGCAAGGACCGTGCGCCGATTCACGCCGGCGAGCGGCGTGGCCCGCGGCGTCGGCTACGTCCCGCGCGAACGCAAGATCGAGGGCATCGTCGCGGGCATGTCGGTGTGCGAGAACATGACGCTCCCGCACATGGCCCGGTACAGCGTGGGCGGCGTCATGAAGCGCGCGCTGGAACGGGCCGTCGCGCGGGACTGGGTCCGGCGCCTGGAGATCAAGACGCCGTCGGTCGATGCCTGCGCCGGCAAGCTCTCCGGCGGCAATCAGCAGAAGGTCGTGATCGCCAAGTGGCGCAGCGCGGGCTCGGACATCATCTTGCTCGACCATCCGACGCGCGGCGTTGACGTGGGCGCGAAGGAGAGCATCTACGAAGTCATCCGGGAGCTGTGCGCCGACGGCTGCGGCGTGCTGCTCGTGGCGGACACGCTCGAGGAGGCCATCGGCCTGTCGCACACGATCGCCGTGCTCAAGGACGGACAGATCCGCCAATGCTTCGACTGCAGGCCGGGCCGCAAGCCCAGCCTCTTCGACCTCGTCCATTGCATGACCTGAGGGGGTGGCAGCCATGCACTTCGACCGGCTTCGGCCGCACTTTCCCTGGATCACGCTGGTGCTGCTGACACTCGCGGTCGGCGTGATCGAGCCGGGATTCCTCGCGCCGACGAGCCTCATCGGAATGGTGGCCGACATCTCGACGCTGTTCGTCCTGGCCCTCGGAATCACGCCGGTCATCTACATCGGCGGAATCGACCTGTCGGCCCAGTCCATCGCCAACATGACGACCGTGCTGTTCACGCTCTCGCTGCCCGTGCTCGGTGTCTGGTCGGCGCCGGGCGTGCTCCTTGCGGGCGCGGCGCTGGGATTCGCCTCGGGCCATGCGACGACCCGGCTGAAACTGCCCTCGTTCATCGCCACGCTGGCGCTCAGCGGCGTGGCGATCTCGGTGGGCCAGTACGCGTCCGGCCAACAGGCGGTCTACATGGACGCGAAGCTGCGCGACGCCACGTTCGGCTGGGTCATCGGCAACACCGCAGGCGTACCGAACGAGATCTTCATCGCGGCTGCGCTGCTGCTCGTGCTGCTGTTCGTCGAGCGGCGCACGCGGCTGGGACGGGCGCTGAAGGCCATCGGCGCCGGCGAGCCCGCCGCGCGCGCGTCCGGGCTGCGGGTGGACCACTACAAGACCATCGTCTACGCGCTCGCCGGCCTGATCTCCGCCCTTGCCGGGCTGCTCTTCGCAGTGAAGCTCGCGGGGGGCGCGCCGAACATCGCCGAAGGCTTCCTGCTGCCGGCGATCGTGGCCGTCCTCCTGGGCGGCACGCCGCTCACGGGCGGGGTCGGTGGCGTGCTCAATACCTTCATCGGTGCACTCATCGTGGCCGTGATCAGGACTGCAATGGTGTACCTGGAGGTGCCGGCCACGGCGCAACAGATCGTTTTCGGCAGCGTGCTCATCGTGGCCATCGCGCTGACGATCGACCGCACGAAGCTCGCCGTCGTGAAGTGAGCGATGCTGCCGGAATCTGCACCGCGCCACGGCGAAACCATCCGGATAGTTATCTTCGGCTGCGGGGGCGAAAGACGCTACCATCTCCCCCCGTTCGCAACAACCCGGTGACCGCAATGGGCGACAAGTTTCCGTTCCGCGCCAGAAACCCTGAGCACACGAAGCAACTGATCCTCGACGCCGCCCGGGTTGAATTCTCACGGGCCGGACTGGCTGGCGCGCGCGTTGACAGGATCGCGGAAACATCCGGCGCCAACAAGCGCATGATCTACCACTACTTCGGCAGCAAGGAGCAGTTGTTCACCGCCGTGATCGAGGACGCTTACAGCCGCATCCGCGGCCAGGAGATGCAACTCAACCTGGACGCACTGGCACCGCAGGAGGCCATCCGGCAGTTGGTCGAGTTCACCTGGGAGTACTACCTTGCCAACCCCGAATTCATTACCCTGGTGAACAGCGAGAACCTGCACCAGGCCCGGCACATCACCGGGAACCGAGAATTGCGCAAGCTGCAGAAGGCCTACGTCGAAACGGTCGAGAAGATTCTGCAGCGCGGTGAGGCGGCCGGCGTGTTCCGCTCCGGGATCGACGCCCTGCAGCTGTGCATCACGATCGCCGCGATCGGCTTTTACTATCTGACCAACCGCCACACCGGCAGCGTTATCTTTGGCTTCAACTTCACCAGCCGCAAGGCACTGGCGGCGCGCATCGAATTCAACGTCGAAACCATCATGCGGATGGTTCTTGCGTGTCCCGACGAGGCCTGATGCGCTGCCCCGCAAATATCAGAGAAGCCACTCCAGGGGATGCGGTGGGCATCGCTGCATTGCACGCAAGGAGTTGGCGTCAAACATACCGCGGCGTCCTCACGGATGAGTACCTTGACGAAAAACTCACGTTGGATCGTTTGCACGACTGGCAACTCCGCTTGAGTGCACCGGCAACGGGTCAGTACGTGCTCCTGCTGGAAGCTGATGGTGATCTCGTTGGCTTTGCCTGTGCCTATGGTGCTTACGATGCTGATGCCGGTACTTTGCTGGAAAACCTTCATACGCATCCGGAAAGAAAGCGGCAGGGGGCCGGGCGCCGGCTTCTTCAGGAAATTGCCCGCTGGTCGCTGGAGCATTATCCGGAAGGTCCTCTGCACCTGTGGGTCGTCGCGTCCAACCCATCAGCCATTGGCTTCTATCGCCACATGCGCGCCGTCGAAGACGCTCAGGCTGTCTGGAATGCTCCGGACGGGTCCCGCGTTCCTGAGCTGCGCTATATATGGCGCAATCCGTCCCTGCTTCTGGCTTAACTGGAATGCCATGTGCTTCTGATTTTTCTGCAATAACCTGTCGCGCAGGAGGAATTTCATTGTGCAAAACCCCAGTGCTTGGCGACGAGGAAGCCAAGTAGTTACCCGTATTCTGTGCTCAAGCCATTGACATGCATTGCCCAGGCATTCAGCATGTGGAGCCTCCTTATGCTGCAATTTCATGGCTCCGAGCACTCTCCGTAAACAACAGACCGCCGTGCAGGGCGACTGGCGGGGGCCCCTCGGCACCGGCGGTGCAAGAGCCCGCTTTCCGACCCGCGGCGCAATGGGGTGTCCTGTCACTTCCAACGAAACGGGAAGGGAAAACCTTGCGCACATTGCATGGCCCACGGCGCCAAGGCCGGGTCCATGTTGATTGATTACGTTCCCCATATCGCCGCGGGTGCTGCGGTGACCATGGCGGTCGCTCTGGGATCGCTGGTCGTGGCGGTGGTTTTGGGCCTCGTGGGTGCGGCTTGCAAATTATCGGGATCCCGGCCACTGACTTTTCTGGCTGCAAGCTATTCAACACTGGTACGGGGGGTGCCGGAGCTGGTGTGGCTGTTATTCTTGTTCTACGGTGCCCAAATCCTGATCAACCAGACCAGCGCTGCGAAGGGATGGCAAGCGGTGGAGATTGACCCCATGATGGCCGGAATTACCACCATCGGCTTCATCTTCGGTGCGTACATGACGGAGACTTTTCGTGGGGCCATCCTGGCCGTGCCACGCGGTCAGATAGAGGCCGGTCTTTCACTCGGAATGTCGCCGCTGCGCGTGTTCGGGCGCATCACACTGCCACAAATGGTCCGGTTTGCGTTGCCAGGCTTTTCCAACAACTGGATGGTGCTCATCAAGAGCACGGCACTGGTTTCGGTCATTGGTCTGAACGATTTGATGCACCGGGCGGCGATGGCCAAGTCTGCAACCCGTGACGCCTTCGGCGCGTACCTTGTGGTCTGTGTCGTCTATTTGCTCATCACCAGCGTGTCCATTGGCTTGTTCCGGCTGCTGGAACTGCGCTATTCGCGTGGGGTGCGAGGGATCGCCCCATGATGGAACTCAAAAATCTCGCGGAACAACTCCCCATGTTCCTGGGTGGTGGTCCTGCTGCTGCAGTGTTCAGCACGGGCCAGGGGTTGTTGTTGACACTGGAACTGCTGACCGCCTCCGCGCTCATCGGCCTTGCCTTGGCCGTGCCATTGGCGTTGGCGCGTAACTCATCCCATTGGATGCTGTCGCGCAGCGTCTGGTTCTACACCTATCTGTTTCGTGGCACGCCCTTGCTGGTCCAGTTGTTCATGCTGTACTACGGGCTGGCACAGTGGCCGTGGATTCGGGAGAGCTGGGCTTGGCCCTACCTGCGTGGAGCCCATGGTTGTGCAATTCTGGCGTTCACCCTGAATACCGCCGCCTATACCGCGGAGATACTGGCCGGGCAAATCCGCAACATGCCTTATGGCGAGGTGGAAGCCGCGCAGAGTCTGGGCATGAGCCACTGGTTATTGCTGCGCCGCATCGTGATCCCTTCGGCCCTGCGGCGTGCCCTGCCAGCCTATGGTAACGAAGTCATCATGCTGATGCACGCCACCTCGCTGGCCAGTCTGGTGACCCTTGTCGACCTGACCGGCATTGCACGACAGATATACGCCGAGACTTACAACCCCTTCGAGCCCTTTCTGATTGTCGGTGTCTTCTATCTGGTGTTGACCTACGCATTGACTTGGCTCTTCCGCCATATGGAGAAACACTGGCTCGCCTTCATGTATCCGCGCGATGCGCATTGAACAGAGGCGATGCTTTTATGGATTTCAACGAGGAATCCCCGTGCTCCACCCCTGTTTTCAATCCCGATCCACTATGAAAAAACACATGAAATCCATTGCAAGCGCGTTGCTGGGCCTGACCCTGGGGCTGGGCGCCAGCGCGGCAAACGCGCAGCAGACCCTCCGGATTGGCGTGGAAGGTGAATACGCTCCGTTCAACGAAGTGGACAAGAACGGCAAGCTCAAGGGCTTTGACGTAGACATTGCAAACGCCTTGTGCGACGAGATGCAGGTCAAATGCAGCTTCGTCATTCAGACATGGGACGGGATCATTCCCGCGCTGATCTCCAACAAGTACGAGATGATCGTTTCCAGCGTGTCCATGACTGAGAAGCGCAAGGCAGTCGTCGCGTTCAGCAAACCCTACTATAAAGAACATGCGGTGTTCGTCGGCCCCAAAGGCAAGGAGATGGCGATCGACGGCGATGGGCTCAAGGGCAAGACCATAGGTGTCCAGACCGCTTCCGCCTACGAAAAAATGCTGAAAGAAAAATTCCCGGCTGCGACCGCCAAATCCTACCCCGCAGTGCCGGACCACAACCTGGATCTGAACAATGGCCGTCTGGACGCCGTGTTGGCCGCCCGCTTGCCGATGCTCGATTGGCTGAAGACCCGCGACGGCAAAAACTTCGAGGTCAAAGGCCAAGCCTTCAAAGATGCCAAATACATGGGCGAGGGCGCTGGTATTGCGTTGCGCAAGGGGGATACCGCGTTAATGAACAAGGTCAATGCCGCGCTCGACAACATCCTCAAAAATGGCAAGTACGACGCCATCAACAACCAGTATTTTCCCGTCAGCATCCGCCCGTAATCAGATGCTGCGCCGCCCCTTTCTGACTCTCACACCATGCAAACATCCCCTTCCCGAACCGCCCACTGGCAATCTCTCGACGTGCACCACCACATGCACCCCTTTACCGACCATGTGGAACTGGCCAACGAAAAGCCGATGATCATCGAACGCGCTGAGGGCGTCTACATTTATGACAGCGAAGGGCGGCAACTGCTCGATGGCATGGCCGGTCTGTGGTGTGTGAACGTGGGCTATGGCCGCGAAGAAATCGTCGATGCCGTGGCCCGACAAATGCGCCAATTGCCCTTCTACAACACTTTTTTCAAGACCACAACGCCTGCCGCACTGGAGCTCGCGCACAAACTTTCCACGCTCACCCCCGAG
>NZ_AFAL01000036.1 GCF_000193225.1 Verminephrobacter aporrectodeae subsp. tuberculatae At4
CGTCAGCACCCGCCGCACGTTCGCGTCCAGGATGGGCACCCGCTCGGAGAAACAAAACGCCGCGATGGCCCCCGCCGTCGAGCGGCCGATGCCCGGCAGCCGCGCCAGCGCCTCTGCGCTGCCAGGAAACGCGCCGCCGTGCTCCGCCACGACCTGCTGCGCGCAGCGGTGCAGATTGCGCGCGCGGCTGTAGTAGCCCAGGCCGCTCCAAAGCCCCATGACCTCATCGCAGGGCGCTTGCGCCAGCGCGCGGACGTCGGGGAAGCGCTCCAGGAACCGTGCGTAGTAGCCGAGCACTGTCGCGACCTGGGTCTGCTGCAGCATGATCTCCGACAACCACACCCGATAGGGATCGCGGGTTTGCTGCCAGGGCAAATGCATGCGGCCGTGCACGGCCTGCCAAGCCATCACGCGCTGCGCGACGCCCCCCTCGTCCTTGGGCAGATTCATGCCGATACGAGACACACGTCGGGCGCGGCCGATTCGACTTCCGGCAAGGCAATGAGTTTGTCGGTGAGCTCCTGCAGCTCGTGCTCGAGCCCCAGCAAGTCCTTCTCGCCCGCCTCGATCTCCGCAATGCGCTCCCCCAGCCCGCTGGCCGCCTGCTGTATGCGGTCCAGCCCTTCGATGCGGCGGGTAAAGCTCCGGCGCCGTTCCCGCAGCTGGGCATTGAGTTGCACCGTTGCCGATTTGCTCCACAAATCCAGGTCATTCACTGCGGCCTCGTACACCGCATGCAGCCGCGTCGCCAGCGCGCGCACCAGGCGTTCGGAGAACTCGGGCTGCGCCAGCTTCAGGGCGTTGCCCATTCCCAGATACTGCAAATGGCTCTGTTCGATCTGCGTCAGATCGTGCACGAAATGCCCCAGCTGCGGGGGTGGGGGCACGCGCAGCGAAAAACCGAACTCGGCGTTGAGCTGCTTGAAGGTCCCGCCGAGCATGGCCTGAATTTCAGCGCCTGCGCTCTGCGCCTTGTTCAGCGGAGCACGCAGCCTGTCGAAGGTCTGGACATAGATTTTTTTGACCCCGAGCTTGATGCCCTTTTGCTGCAGGGTCTGCGCCAGTTCGGCCAGTTCGGCCTGCAGGGCCTGGGCGCTCAGCTGCCCCTGCACGTCCTGCAAGAGCTTGCGATGCACGGCGCGCACCGCCTGCACCCGGGTGACGCTCAGATTGAACTCCCGCTGCTCCCGCTCGACGCGCTGGCGCATGGACTCGATCACCGACGCGTTCTTGCCGCGCAGGTTGCGCAACTCGGCCATCTGATCGTCCAGGTCGCGGCGCCGGATGTTGATGCCCCGCGAGGTCTCGCTGCGCAGGTCGGCAACCCCCGTGGCCACGACCGCCCGCAGGATCGACTGGCGCCGGCCCATGATGCCCTTGGCCAGGGCCTCCTCCAGCATGGGCAGTCTGCTGGCTTCAAGCAAACCATCGTCCGCCATGATCTTCGCCAGCAAGCCCTTCTGCGCGGATACGGGAAGCACCTTGTCCGGTGGGACGCCGAGCATTTCCGCGGACACGCGGCACTGGCGCTCCATCTGGGCCTGCACCTGCGCTGCGGAACTGAGCCTGTCCCACAGGGTATCGATCTTGTTCAACACCACCAGACGGGCGTCCATGTTGTCCGCGGGCAGCGCCAGATGCGCCCGCCAGATCGACAGATCGGACCGGGTGACCCCGGCATCCGCACTCAGAATGAAGACCACCGCATGCGCTTGCGGAATCAGGTTCACGGTCAATTCAGGCTCCACCCCCACCGCATTCAGGCCGGGGGTATCCAGAATGACCAAACCCTGCTCGAGCAGCGGATGCGGAATATTGATGATGGCGTGGCGCCACATGGGCACCTCCACCAGGCCCTGGGCGTCGGGAACGGGGTTCTCTTCGGGTAGCTCGTCGTGCCAGAAGCCGAGCGCGCGGGCATCGTCAGGGCTGAGCTTGCGGACTTCGGCAACCTTCTCCAGCGCCTTGGCAATCTGATCCGCGTTGCCGACGTCCAGAGGGATTTCCAGCCACCGGTCGGTCTTGGCGCGCCATTCGCCCAGGCTGTGCACCTGCAGACGGGTCTCGATGGGCAGCAAGCGCAGGCTGGGAGCCGTATTCGCGTCGTACCCCAACTCGGTTGGGCACATGGTGGTGCGCCCCGCGCTCGCGGGCATGAGGCGGCGCCCATAGTCGGCAAAGAAGATCGCATTGATCAGTTCGGATTTGCCGCGCGAGAACTCGGCGACGAATGCCACCATCACCTTGTCGCCACGCACCTGCTCCTCCAGCCGCTGCAAGCGCTTGTGCGCCGCGGCGTCCATGAGCTCGTGCTGGGACATCCATTCGGCCAGCCGCCTGAGCTGCTGGGCGAAATCCCGCCGCCAGACGCCATGCTGGTCGAATTGCTCGTTAAATGAAAGCGCCACTTTGCTCCCGGAAATCTATCTACGTATGGATTGGCCCGCGCGGCAGACACGCACGATCCAATATATAGCACCGATGGTTCGCAGACTGTAATGAATCGCTGTCACGAGCGCGCGCCCGGGCGCGCGCCGGCGCAGCAATTTCAGCCGCCCGCCCGTGCGTTCGGGCGCTTGTTTGCTTTCGCGCCCGGCGCGCGTGCTTCGGGGACTACGCCCAGCGAAGCCTTGCGCAGCAGGGTGCTCAGCCATGCCATCGAAATGCGTACGCCGCAGCGGCGTTCAATTTCCGCCCCCAGGAGCGGCAAGGTCCAGCGCGGCTGTCCCGGCTCGCACAGGATCACCCTGGCGCAGGCCAGCACCGTTTCGCCCCTGGTCGCCGGCCGGCCGGTCCGGGGCCGGGCCCGAAGCGCATCCACTCCGCCCAAGGAAAACAGGTGCCGCAAGCGGCGCACCCCATCGGCGTGCATTCCGATCGCAGCGCCGATCATCACGCCGGTCTGCCCCTCCAGACTCCAGAGAATGGCCCGCGCCCGGTCGGCTTCCTGCCGGTTCGAAGACCGGCTCAAGCGCTTGAGGGCCAGTTGATCCTCCGCACTCACCGTCAGCTTGCATTTCGGTCCCCGCATTCTTGTTCCTCGTTCATATCCTTCGGAACGATTGTCGATGCGTGCAGACGGTTTGTGAAGTCCGGATAAGCGACTCCGCCTTGCGCAGACCGGGCGCGTCCAGGCCGGACGGCTGGACTCTTACATCACCAGTGCGCGCCCGAGCATCACGCACCAGTCCCGGGCGTGCAGGCGGGGACGGGTGTGCAGGCTGCCGCCCGCGAGGGCCTGCACCTTGTCCAGGACGCGCAGGCCGCCTTGCACCACCAGGCGCAGTTCCCAACCCGCACGGCCGGGCAGGCGGTGCACCAGGGGCGCGCCGCTTTGCATGGTGCTGCGCGCCCAGAGGGCGCAGTCGGCGATCAGCCGGGCGTTCGCGCGCGTGCCTTGCAGCGCCAGCAACTCCGACTCGCAAACGCCGTGGGCGGCGCAGTCGGCGCGCGGCAAGTAGTAGCGCCCGCGCGGAATGTCCACGCTCAGGTCCTGCCAAAAGTTGATCAGTTGCAGCGCGGTACAGATGGCGTCGCTCTCTTGCATCGCGCTGGCGTGCGTCACGCCATACAGGTGCAGCAGCAGCCGACCCACGGGGTTGGCGGAGCGGCGGCAGTAGTCCAGCAATTCGGCGCGGTCGGCGTAGCCTTGGGCCGCGCGGGTTTTCTCCACATCCTGGACAAAAGCGCTCAGCAGGTCTGCCAACAGCGCCACAGGCAGACCTTGGCTGCGCAGCACGGCCTGCAAAGGAACGAACACTTCCGGCCATCGGGACGAAGGCTGCCGCCCCTGCGCAATGGCTTGCAGGTCCCCGTGGTACGCAGCCAGGTCCGCAAGGCGCGCGGCAGCGGGGGCATCGCCTTCGTCAGCAATATCGTCAGCGGTGCGCGCGAACGCATAAATCGCCGCAATCGGCCCGCGCAAGTGCGCAGGGCAAAGCAGCGACGCGACCGGGAAATTCTCGTAGTGCGTCAGCGCTGTGGCCTGGGTGGTGGTGCCCGGGGGTGTTGCGTGGAGGCTGCGCGGCAAGAGAGGTTGGAACGGTCTTTCACACCCGGATTGTCGCTTTGGCGCGGGGGCTTTATTGCGCGCCCATGGCATTGGCTCATGAAACCCGCAATCCGGACGAAGAAGGAGCAGGCACGCCTTGCTGAGGAGGCCGAAGTCCGCACTGTCATGGGTGGGTTGTAGGCACCGTTGCGCTTGGGTCCACATGCAGGCTTGGCCTGCCGCAGCTTATACGGACCAAGTGTCCGCCAATACCTCGGCCTGCTGAAGCACCAAGTCCACCGCACCGCTCTGCTGGTCCGGCGGATACTTCCATTTTTTCAGGCAGCGTCTGACCATGATGCGCAGCTTGGCCCGCACGCTCTCGCGCACCTGCCAGTCCACCGTGGTGCTCTCACGCAGCTTTGTGGTGATTTCCACTGCGATCTTTTTCAAAATGTCGTCGCCCAACGCGCGCACCGCGCTTTCGTTGTTGGCCAGCGCATCATAAAAAGCGATTTCGTCACGCCCCAGGCCCAGCGCAGCCTCGCGCTGCAACCCCGCCCGAAACTCCCGGGCCATGGCGATCAGCTCTTCGATCACCTGCGCTGTTTCAATGGCGCGGTTGTGGTACTTGCGCAGCGTCTCCAGCAGGCGCTCGCCGTACTTTTTTTCTTGCACCACGTTATTGCGGGCACGGGCCTTGATCTGATCGCGCAGCAGTTTTCCCAGTAGTTCCACCGCCAGATTGCGGCTTTCCATCTGCCGCAATTCGTGCAAAAACGCGTCGGATAGCATGCCGACATCGGGCTTGTCCAGGCCCGCCAATGCAAACACATCAACCACGCCATGGGCCGTTATGGCGTTGTCCAGAATTTGCTTCAAGGCGCTGTTTTTCTCGGCATCCGACCGCTTCTTGTCCACGGTGGTGTGCTTGACGATCGCCGCCCTGATGGCCGATAAAAAGGCGATTTCCTTGGTGCATGCCGCCGCAGCATCCAGCGTTCCGCACAGTGCGTAGGCCTTGGTCAGCGCCACCATGGTGTCCAGAAAGCGCTCTTTGCCGTCCTTCAGACCCAGGATATGGTTGGCCGCGGGCACCAGCAACGCAAGGGCCTGGCTTTCAAACGCGCTGTAGTCAAAGCCATGCATCATGCCGCGCACGGCGTCGAGCTTCTCCAACAGCACGGCCAGCGCCTCATCCACACTGCGCGTGGGATCACCCTTGCCCTTAGCATCGATATAGGTCTTGAGCGCCACCTTCAACTCGTGGGCAATGCCGATGTAGTCCACCACCAGCCCACCCGGCTTGTCCTTGAACACCCGGTTCACCCGTGCAATCGCCTGCATCAGATTGTGCCCCTTCATGGGCTTGTCGATGTACATGGTGTGGCAGCACGGCACATCAAAACCGGTGAGCCACATATCACGCACGATCACCAGCTTGAGCGCATCCTGCGCATCCTTGAAACGGGCTTCCAACCGCTTTTTCACGTGCTTGGTGTACAGATGCGGCTGCAATACCGGCCTGTCAGACGCCGACCCGGTCATTACGATCTTGATCGCCCCCTGCTGCGGGTCGTCGCTGTGCCAGTCCGGGCGCAGCGTCACGATAGCTTGGTACAGCTGCGCGCAAATATCGCGACTCATGCACACGATCATGGCCTTGCCATCGATGACCGCAATGCGGGTTTCAAAATGCTGCACCAAGTCGCGCGCCACCTGCGCCAGGCGTGGCGCTGCGCCCACGAGCTTTTCCAGCGCCGCCCACTTGCTCTTGGTCTGCTCGCGGGCCTCCATGTCCTCTTCGTCCTCCACCACCTCGTCTACCTGCGCGTTCAGGGCATCGATCTCACCCTGGTTCACATCCAGCTTGGCCAAGCGGCTTTCAAAAGAAATGGGCACCGTGGCGCCATCGTCCACGGCATCCTGAATATCGTAGATGCTGACGTAGTCGCCAAATACCGCGCGGGTATCTTTGTCTTCCAGCGCGATCGGTGTGCCGGTAAAGCCGATGAACGTGGCGTTTCTCAGCGCATCGCGCAAATGCTTGGCGTAACCAAACAAATACCTTCCCGTGCTGGTATCCAGCCGCCCCTGCATTCCATACTGGCTGCGGTGCGCCTCGTCGGAAATCACCACGATATTGGACCGGCCCGACAGCAGCGGATGCGCCGCCTCGTCCCCCTGCAGCGCAAATTTTTGCACCGTGGTAAAGATAATGCCACCCGCTTGGCGCGCTACCAGCCACGCGCGCAGTGCATCGCGGCTGCCCGCCTGCTCCGGCTTGGTTTTGAGTAAATCTTCCGCAGCGCAGAAGGTGCTGAACAACTGCCCATCCAAATCGCTGCGGTCGGTCACCACCACCAGCGTGGGGTTCTTCATTTCGGGCTGTTGCAATAGCTTGCCGGCATAGCAGACCATGGCGATGCTCTTTCCCGAACCCTGCGTGTGCCACACCACTCCCGCCTTGCGCGAGCCCGGCTGGACTTCCCGGCCATAGGTGGCGCGCTCCTCATGCATCGCCGACGAGCCCTTATTGGGCATGCTGGCGGCAATCACCGTGGCACGCACTGCGGCGCGCACCGCATGGAATTGGTGATAACCGGCAATCTTTTTAATGATCACATCACCATGCTGCTCAAACAGCACAAAGTGGCGCACATAGTCAAGGAACAGCGCAGGCGCAAAGAAGCCACGCACCACCGTTTCCAACTCCATCTGCACGCGGGGCCGCTCGTTCTCGTCGGCCAACGTGCGCCAGGGCAGCATGCGCTCGGCGTTGGCGCTAAGCGAGCCCATCCGGGCCTTCAGACCATCACTGACCACCAGCGCAATATTGCTATTGAACAGGTCGGCAATCTCGTCCTTGTAGGTTTGCAACTGGTGGAAACCGTCCCATATATCAGTTTGCGTATTGGCCGGGCTTTTTAGCTCCAGTACCGCCAACGGCAAACCATTCACAAAAGCCACGATGTCGGGTCTGCGCAGCTGCTTGGTGCCTTGGATGGTGAACTGGTTCAGCACCAAAAATTCATTGTTGTGCGGCTCGGTAAAATCAATAAACTGCACCAGATCGGTTTTTTTCCTGTCGCCCTCGGAAAACTCCACCTGCACCCCTGTCAGCAATAGCCGGTGCACGCTGCGGTTATGCAGCAGCAATTGCGGTTCGCTTACCGTTTGCAACGTGTGCAGCGCCTGCTCCAGCGCAATCTGCGGTAGTTGCGAGTTAATGCGTGCGAGCGCAGCCAACAACCGTTCACGCAACAGCACCTGGCGATAGTCGGCTCGCTCCGGGGTACTGCTGTCAGGCGCAATATCTGGCCCATGGATATACCGCCAGCCGGTCTCTTGAAACCAGGTCAGGCATAGGGTCTCAAGTTGTTGTTCGTTCATCATTGCTCAGGCTCCTGCATTGCGCGGCTCCACAAGGCGAATACCCATCTCCTCCCGGTATTCACCAAGGAACGACTTTTTGAGCACATATACCGCCCGATATGGATTATCATTTTCGTCCTGACTGTCCTCTTCGCAAAAGGCAAAGAACAGCGCCACATACGGTGATTGAGTCCAGTCCAGCAATGGTGTCCTCAAGCCATAGTGCTGCCCAAGGGCCCCCAATTCATCGGGATCGTTTCCCACAAACACAGCATTACCCTTCAAACGGCCACGCACTGCACGCTTGAAACGATCCAACTGCGCCAAGGTCAGTCTCTCTGGAACGATACCTTTGGTGCCTGAAATGCGTCCCAATGTAGGCGTTAAATTCCAATCAAACTGCCGGTGCCCCCGAAATACCAATTCCACGCCGGGACGATTGAAAAATTCATGCTCCAGCAACATGGCGAAATGTTGCCACGATTTCAACCGGGTAACCGGGATATGGCCGCTGCAACCATTAGCCATGATCTCAAAATCAAAGCGCTTGGTGGCCGCTAATTGCCACAGTGGTATTTTCTCAAGGTACGAACTGATCGATAAAGTCTGCCACTCAGAAATACTCATGCGCCCTCCTCATGGTGAATTGCATCTACCGATAACTCGCCGGAGAAGAGTTTGGGAAGAAGGGTGTCGCGGAGGATGGCAAGGATTTTGGCTTGTTGTTCGCTCGCGATCAATCGATCAAACAATGCACCTGCATCGCTCGTAAATTTCTGTACCACTTCAGGCGGTGGCAACAAGGTTGGAATAGGTCTGAACGCCTTTTTGCTGATTTCCATGAATGTCGAGCCATTGGCTCTGCCCTTGATGCCTTCCATATTTTGGCGACACCAGAAAAGCATGTATAGTGGTGATAGCAAGCCTCCCGGCGGCATGGCGATATAGCCTTGGTTGATTGCCAGAGGAACCTGTGCCAAAGCAAGGTAGCCGATAGGTGCTCGTGAAGAAAGCAGCAACGTACCCTTGGGTAGCAAGCCAGAACTTATCTTCTCCAGCCCCTGCGCACTGAGCTTACGCGCTGTATCCAGTAGCACAGGAGCCGCATGGCCAGATAAATCTTTTGGCGATGTCCAGCAGTGCTTTGGCGGGTCCCAGTAAGCCAGATTCTTGGTGTCCGGCGTTGCACCTCCTTCGGTGTTCACTGCATCGCCAATAGACGAAACCTTCCACCCCCTCGGTACCAACCCCAACGCCGACTCCTCCAGCCCATCGGGAAACAGCGCGGCGGTGGCCTTATCCATGCCTTCGGGGGTGCGACCTTCCATCTTGGCGCGCACGGGGTCGAAATCGACAAACCATGACTTAAATAGCGCCTGGGCAATGGCTTCCAACGTGGCATTGGTTTCGTGCAGGAGGGTGATGCGGTCGTCGAGTATGGATAAGAGTTCAGCTGCCGCTCTTCTCACATTTTTTGGGGGACACAAAAACTCGTACGCTGATATCGAGTGCCAGCTAACGCGCTGGCGCCCAGATGTGCCCTCCATTCGGCCAATCGCGTATTCACGAAACGTCGTGTCTCTGCACAAGTAGTAGACGAAGTCGTTATCTGCAGAGTCAATTCCTGACAGCACGATAAATTCAGTTGATCCTTCACCAACCTCGCTATGGTTTAGACACCGGACTTGTGCAGTCTTGCCATTTTCAAGACATGGGGTAATTCTTGCCAGCAAAGTATCTCCATTGTGAAAGTGCGCGCCAGAACCCTTTGCTGTGCGCCTCTCAATATTAACAAACTGTATATCCCTGGCATACTGCGGGAGCGCTGCCATATCAATGAAAGGTGCCTCGACCCCTTTTGCTACTCGACGCTCAGGGTTCAATACTGCAATGGCATCAAGTCTGATGGTTTTCCACTCAGAATCCATACCCCATCCCCATCAACTTCTGCCGAATCACCCGGTCCAATTCCGCTCCCTTGGCCATCTGCTCACCCAGTTTTTTGGTCAACCTTTGCATCTTTTCGGCAAACACTTCGCTATCCTCTTCCTGCTCTTGCGCCCCCACATACCGCCCCGGTGTCAGCACATACCCGTTTTTACGGACATCATCCAGCGTAGCGCTGCGGCAAAATCCCGGTATATCTGTATAGCCGTCACCATGCTGCCAAGCATGAAAGCAGTCAGCCACCTTTCTGATGTCCTGCGGCGTAAAGTCACGCAGCACACGGTCCTTCATATAGCCCAGCTGGCGTGCGTCGATAAAAAGGAACTCGCGGCGCCGGCTGCGCTTCTTCCGGTTCAGGTTATAGCCATTGGCCTTGTCTTTGGTCAGGAACCAAATGCAGGCCGGGATTTGCGTATTGGTAAATAGCTGGCCAGGCAAGGCCACCATGCACTCCACATAATCGTCTTCGATTAGCTGCTTGCGGATTTCGCCTTCGGTGTTGGTGTTGCTGCTCATGGACCCATTGGCCAGCAGCAGGGCCATGCTGCCGGTGGGGGCCAAATGGTAGAGCATGTGCTGCAACCAAGCAAAGTTGGCGTTTCCCTGGGGCGGCGTGCCCGCCACCCAGCGCGGGTCGCCTTCGAGCTTTGCATTCCACCATTCCTTCATATTGAAAGGTGGGTTGGCCATTACGTAGTCGGCGCGCAAGTCTGGGTGCAGATCGTTCAACAGGGTGTCGGCGTAGGTGCCACCAAAGTTGAAGTCGATTCCGCGCATGGCCATGTTCATTGCGGCCAAGCGCCAAGTGGTGGGGTTGCTTTCTTGCCCGTACACGCTGATATTATTTTTTCCGGCCACCTTGCCACTGTGCTGCTCGATAAAGGTTTCGCTTTGCACAAAAAAACCGCCCGACCCCATGGCCGGATCGTACACGCGGCCCTGATAGGGTTGCAGCATTTCCACAATCAGCGTAACTATGCTTTTTGGCGTGTAGTACTGGCCGCCTTTTTTTCCTTCGGCTAACGCAAATTCGCCCAAAAAGTATTCGTACACATGACCCAGGATATCTTTGGCCCCCAGGTTGAGCGGCTGGCCTTTGTATTCCTTGGTGTGAAAATTGGTGTCAGAGAACAGCGCAATCAGTTCGGCGAGCTTGTGGCTATCGATTTGTGCGCGGGTAAAATCTTTGTTGAGCAGATTTTTGAGCTTGGTATTTTCACGTTCGATTGCCTCCATGGCATTGTCGATGAGCCAGCCCACGCTGCGCATGGTTTCCCGCTCGTTTTTTCCGGGTTTGTTCCAAGGCAGACTGGTTCCAGGCAGCCACTGAGCGCAGTCGCGCAAGGTTTGCCAACGGGCCTCCTGCGGGACCCAGAAGACGTTTTTCTCGGTGTAATAATCCCGCACCTCCAGTTCGGCGGCAATGTGCCCTGCATAGTCGTCAGCGTAGTCCTCGGGCGCCATGTAGTAATCATCATCGGGGTTGCAAAATTGCCCGCGCAGTTCATTTTGGCGCTCTTCAAACGCGTCGGATGCGTATTTCACAAAGATCAGGCCCAGCACGATGTGCTTGTACACCGATGCATCGAGGC
>NZ_AFAL01000035.1 GCF_000193225.1 Verminephrobacter aporrectodeae subsp. tuberculatae At4
ATCCGAAGGTCGCTCACAGCAAATCGAAAGGTAGGACCGAGACGAATGAGAGGCTGCCTAAGCCGCTCGACGCGTTCTCCGATGTTTCAGTTAGCCCCGATGTTGATCCTGGAATGGCCAAGGCCCACTTCGAAGACCTGATCCAGCGGTTGCCGCTCGGCATGGAAGGGACCGCCAATCCGAGGTTTGTTGATTCGGTGCGCACACAAAAGCTCCACCTCGCTGACAGCCTGCTACCGGCCCCAACAGATCAACACGCGACGGTATGGGAGAAACATAGGAAGAATTTGCTCGGTTCTGAAGTCAACTCTTATTTACGTTCAGGAGTCGTGCCGAAGGGTAAGACGGAACAACAACTGCAGGCCGACGCAAAGGTATTCGATGAGCTGTTTCAAATCAGAACCAGTCCGTTTATCCATACTTCTTACCGGCAGCAATACGATGGCGGGGAAAATTTTGGTACCAAAATCAAAGCTGGCGACACCATCATGGATTCAGGCTATCTGTTTACCAGCGTGGACACCAAGAACAACGACGGGTTCTTAGAAAGAGACGGGGGCTCAGGGGCTGTATATTTTCGTGTCGATGGGAAAGGTTCTATAACGCCTAAGGGGAGCAAGTTCGGCGAGATTGACTACCGTCCAAACACACCAATGAAAGTGAAGGCCCTTGCGAAGGGCAAGAATGGCGAGGGGACGTTCGTCTGGCTTGCAGAGCAACGAGTGCTGCCAAGTGGGACGCTAGTGAAGGACATCTTTACTGGGGATCTGCGCCCTGTAATTAATTATGGAACGGATACCCCTTTCATGCGTTCTCCTGGCGACGTACCGTCTGCTAGCGCGTCTGGCGAGTCGGGTGCTGCGCCGGTGAGACTTCAGACGACGATCGATATGAAGAAAGATGCAAGCCTTCAAGCTGAGGGGCGCGTCGCGCGCGAAGACCGGGCCGGCCCGACATTTCAATCCCCCCAAGGATCTGGGCAATCGCCGCAAGGGCTATCTGCTGAGCCCGGACAAGCTGGTGGCGGGCGAGAAGATCGGAAAGCTCGGAGCGAACGGCAGGCCATCGCAATCGACGCCGTCGAACGTGAGGCAAGACGCGGAGTCGACCTCCCAGCAGATTCGGAATGAAGGCCCAATTGCCCAAATTGATCCTGTTAGAGGCGCGCAGAAAGTATCGTCGCTGGCATGGGTCCGGGCCGGCCGTTATCCGGAACGATCAAAGCTTTGCAGATGGTTATCCAGACTCCAGATCAAAACCCTGCTCATCGGGTATTTGATGCACAGCTTTTTCCATTCTTTCTGGATCGATAAATCACCCATACCAACTTCCTTCATTGCGCTGTCCGGGAAGTCCACCAACCACTCGGATAAATCCGCATGGCTTGGGAAGTTCAGGGGTTTCCATGGAGCGCTGTCATTCAGCGCGCCACGCACTGCTTCCACAAAGCGTTCTGCCGCTTGTCGTCGCAGGCGTCCGTCATCCACATGTGCGATGTGATTGCCGGTCTCAATGATTGTGGCCAGAGGGATAAACAGGTGGTCGTTGTCTTCGATCCGCTGTTCAAAATCGCCCAAAACCTTTGCCCGTTGTTGATTGCGCCCAGGCACATCCACTATATTGAGCAAGATGCAGGTATCCACCAACACAATGCTGCTCATTGCCCTGTCGTTTTCAAAGAGGCAAGCCAAGCCAGTGCCTTTTCTTTGCGGGCTTGCGGATCTTGGCGGTTTTTGACGAAGCGATCCAATGCACCGCTGGTCATCAGGTACCCCAGGGTGTCCGGGATCAGCAAGTCCGGCGCATCCGGCAAACTGCCCAGCCGCACCAGGCGGCTGTCGCCAAGTTTCGGATCCCGGTAGCAGAAAACGACATCCGGCACAGCCCTGTCCGGCAGGGCATCGAGCATTGCGGGGTTGTGGGTGGATAGCAGCACGCGCAGTTTGCGTTCCTCGGCCACGGTCTGAATGCGTTCCAGCAAATGCCGGGCGCGACCGGGGTGCACTCCGTTGTCGATTTCTTCAATCACGACCAGACTGCCTTCCGGGGCCGACAACATGGCCGCCGCAATGGCCAGAACGCGCAGCGTTCCATCGGAGAGCAATGCGGCCTCGCACGCCCGCGGGACGCCACCGAAACTCTCGACGAGTTGCACCATCACATCGTTGCGCGGCCCACGCAGGAACGAAATCTCCTGGATATCTTGCTCCGGCAAGCTTTGGACGAAGGAGAGTATTTTCTGACGTTGTGCGGGCAGGTCAGGTTCAGGGGAAAAACCATCAACCCGAGCGCACTCCTCCGCGAAATCCATCAGGGTTTCGCTCGGCATGCCGCTGCCGGGTGGGAAGTCCCAATGAATTTCGTCCCCTTCGCTGTGTTCCTCTTGGTCATAGTCCTCCTGCTCATAGTTATCCTCGGCTTCTTTATATCTGTAACAAAGCCTGTACAACACGCTGGAAAGATTCGCACCATCGCTACCCAGTTGCTTGTCTTCCCGAAAGCTGTAGTCCCGCATTCTGGCCGGAACGGGGTCAAGAAACAGGATATTGGAAAGAACGCTCTGGTAGTGCTTGCAGGCTTGCGGAATTTTCCGTTGTGCATTTTTGTGCCTGGCATCAAAGCTGGCCGGGCTGTCCAGTTGGGAAAACACCGCCATCTGGTCACTCACCGGGATATGGGGCTTTTTCCCGCCCTTGGAAAAATTGTTGTAGGCCACACGGGCCTCTGTGCTGCGCCCTTTGGCCGCTTGGTCCATGTCGTACAAAGGAATCCCGCTGTCATCCCCCATGCGTTCGGCCACAATGTGCAGGTCATCGGCGCGCAGTTCCAGTTCCATGTCCAGCTTGCCAGCCCCTGGCATGCCTTCCATGGTGCAGCCCAGGCCAAACCGGGGTTTATCTTTCTGGAAAATATCTGAAATGCGGCCGCGCACCAGTTGGTCCGTCTGGTTCACAGCATGCTGTATGGCACCCAATTTATTGCCTTGAGCCAACCAGGAGAGCAAACGCAGGCCCTCCAAGGCATTGCTTTTCCCCGCTGCATTGGCGCCAATCAACACCGTCAGCGACGCCAAGGGCAATACGGCGTCTTGCTGGAAGCTTTTGAAATTTCTCAGATGGAATGAGGTCAGCATGTTCCAGTTCCTGGGTGATTTCTGTTGGTGGATGCCAAGCCCCCGGCGCATGGCCGGCATGGGCGCGGCAACTGCGTCGGAGCTCCCCCGGAGTGTAGGGTTCCCGCGCCGGCGCCCGCCACGCTTTGGCACATCTGTTGCCGGCATGCCGGGTCAAGCCGCAGTAGCATGGCACGGGCTTGGTCGCCGGCGTGGAAGCGGTGGCAAGCGCCCTGCACGACCCACTCCTGCCATGGGGACCACACCCCGCGGCTGGCATGGCATTCGGGGATTGCCAGAGGATTTACCGCAGCGCGCTTGCCGTTCTGATCCTGGATTTTGTCAATGTGCGTAACGCATTTTTTGCTTGAAGGGACCCACCATGGCAGCCGTGCAGCAGGATATCGACGAGCGGACCAACCTCACCAGCACGAACAAGTTCGAGTTGCTGCTGTTTCGCCTGGGCACCGACAGCGCCCTGGGCAAGTCCGAGTTGTTTGGCATCAACGTCTTCAAGGTCCGCGAGATCGTCGCCATGCCCAGCATCACGCCGATTGCCGGCACTGCGGCGCATTCCCTGGGGGTCGTGAATCTGCGCGGGCAGGTGATTCCGGTGCTCGACCTGCCGTCCATCGCGGGCTGCAAGCCGCAGACGGGCCTGAACATCCTGCTCGTGACCGAGTACGCGCGCACCACGCAGGCGTTCGCCGTGGAGTCGGTCGAGGACATCGTGCGGCTGGATTGGAAGCAGGTGCTTTCGGCGGAAACCAGCGGCGCCTCGGGCAAGCTGGTGACGAGCATTGCCCGCCTCGATGGCAATACCGATGAATCCCGCCTGGCCCAGGTACTGGACGTAGAGGCCATCTTGCAGATGGTGTCGCCTTCCGCCGGCGATGAAGTCACGCAAGAGAAGGTGGGCGCCAAACTCAGGCTCGAGCCCGGAACCATCATCCTGGCCGCAGACGATTCGTTCGTCGCGCGCTCGCTCATCGAGCAGGAGCTCAAGGCGCTGCAGGCCCCGTATGAAATGGTCAAGTCCGGCAAGGAAGCCTGGGACCGGCTCAACGCCATTGCCGCGAGCGCCGAGGCCGAGGGCAAGACCGTGCTCGACCGCGTGGCCATGGTGCTGACCGACCTGGAAATGCCGGAAATGGACGGCTTCACCCTGACGCGCAACATCAAGCAGGACGTGCGCTTTCAAGGGCTGCCGGTGCTCATTCACTCGTCCCTCTCGGGCTCGGCGAACGAGGACCACGTGCGCAGCGTGGGCGCCGATGGCTACGTGGCCAAGTTCGCGGCCAAGGACCTGGCGGAGACGATCCGCCACGTATTGCCCAAGTGAACCCGGCCGGCACGGCCTGATCACGCAGCTCAGCTCCCGACGTGCTCCGCCGTGGCCTGGTTGTCCCGGTGCGTGCGCAAATAGGCCTCGAACGCGTCCGCGGGCAGAGGGCGGCCAAAGAGGTAGCCCTGGCCCGCGTCGCAGCCCTGTTCCCGCAGGAATTCGAGCTGGCCCTCGGTCTCCACACCTTCGGCGGTGGTCTGCATGCCGAGCGCCTGCGCCATGCGGATGATGGCGCTCACGATGGCCCGGTCGTTTGCGTCCGCGTCCAGATCGCGCACGAACGACTGGTCTATCTTCAGCTTGTGGATCTGAAAGCGCTTGAGCGCGCTCAGCGAGGAGTAGCCGGTGCCAAAGTCGTCCATCGACAGGCGCACCCCCCGTCCATGCAACTGCTCCATCATGGCGAGCGCGGCCGCCGGGTCGTCGATGGCGGCGCTCTCGGTGAGTTCCAGTTCCAGCCGACGCGCGGGCAGCCCGGCCTGCCGCAGGCAGCGTGCCACCATCTCGGGCAGTTGGGGGTGGCGGCATTGCACGGCGGAGAGATTCACCGATATCGCCGGCAGCGGCAGGTGCATGTCGAGCCAGCGCTTGGCGTCGTGCACGGCGGTGCGCAGCACCCATTCGCCGATCGCCAGGATCATGCCGCTGTTTTCTGCCACGGGAATGAACTCGGCGGGTGAGACCTGGCCCAGTTCGGGGTGGCGCCAGCGCAGCAGGGCCTCGGCGCCCACGATCTGGCGCGTGGCCAGCGAGACCTGGGGTTGGTAGTGCAGTTCCAACTGCCTGCGCTCCAGCGCGCGGCGCAGTGCGTTTTCAATCTGCAGGGTGCGGGCGCTGCGCGCTTGCAGATCGGCGGTGAAGAAACCATGGCGGTTGCGCCCGCCGCGCTTGGCCTGGTACATGGCGGCGTCCGCGCGCTGGCACAGGGTTTCGAACGAATCCCCGTCGGCCGGGTACAGCGCAACGCCCACGGACGCGGTGGTGCTGAGTTCGTAGGGCTCGACCTGAAAAGGCTGCGCCATGGCGCTCAGGATCCGGGTGGCGACTTCGCCGGCGTGCGCCGCATGGCTTGACGGCAACAGCAGCAGGAATTCGTCGCCTCCCAGGCGCGAGAGGGTGTCTTGCGGGCGCAGCAGGGATTCCAGCCGCCGTGCCACGGCCACGAGGAGGATGTCGCCGACGCGGTGCCCCAGCGAATCGTTCACGTTCTTGAAATGGTCCAGATCGAGGAACAGCATCGCCAGCTGCTCCCCGCGGGCCTGCGCGTCGGCGATGTGGCGCCGGGCGCGCTCGGCGAGCAGGGTGCGGTTGGGCAGATCGGTGAGGGGGTCGAAATGCGCCAGGTGCTGGACGCGCTCCTGCGCTTCGCGCTGCGGGGTGATGTCGCGCGCCAGCAGGATGAGGCGCGGTCTGGCGTCGGCGCCATCGGGCTTGCGCGCCGCGGACAGCTCGAACCAGGTGCTCCCCAGGCGCGGCAGGTCGAGCATGATCTGCCGCCCGGTGGACCAGCCCCGGGACTGCGCTTCGTGCAGCACCTCGAGCACCGACTGTGCGGCCAGCGCGGGCAGCACCTGCGTCACGTTGCGGCCGACCAGCGCGTCGGCCGGCGCCACGAGCAGTTCCGCGCGCTGGCTGTGCACGCTGCAGCAGCGGCCGTCCAGGTCGATTTCGAACAGCGGATCGGGGACGGCGTCGATGATTGCACGCAGCTGCTGCTGGGTCGCCTGAATCTCCGCGGTGCGCTGGGCCACCTGGTGCGCCAGCCCGCGTTCGTGCGCCTTCAATGCGACGAGCAGGTGGGCCAGGTAGGCCATCAGCAGCGCAAACAGCAGGCCCACGGCGCAGCGCAGCGCGAGCACGCCCGGAGCGCTCCAGCCTGCGGCCGGGATCAGGCTCAGCGTCCATTGCCCGTTGGGCAGGGTCAGCACCCGGCTCACGGCGTCGGCAGAGGCCGCGGGCGTGGACGCGGCGATGGTCTGCTCGTGGCCCGTGTCCGGCCGTATCCGCCACAGGCGGTAGCGGCAACCCCGCTCGATGAGCTGCGGCAGGCGCGCGGCGGCGAGCACTTCGGACAGGCGGATGGTGACGTAGGTGAAGCCCCAGAAACTGCGCTGCCCCAGGTCGTCCTCCAGATACACCGGCTGGCGCCCGACGACGCCCAAACCGCCCTGCACGAGTTCCATGGGACCGGCCAGCGTGAGCTGGCCCGATTCGCGGGCGCGTTCCGACTCCGCGCCCTGCCGGGGGTCGTTGAGCTGGTCAAAGCCGATGGTGCCCGCGTTGCCCTGCCGGGGCACCACCTGCCGCACCACGCCGCCGGGCGACAGGCCCATGGCGGCGATTCCCGGGTAGAACGGCAGCATCTGCGTGCCGATCTCTTCAAATTGGGTGACCGTTCCCTGGCCCTCCCGCACCAAGGCCACCAACGCATTGTTCGCCGACAGGGCGAGCCCGATGGCGCGTTGCAGCGCGTTCGCATGGTCCCCGGCGATGTCCGCCACCTGGGCACGCAGCTGCGCGCGGTCCTGGCGCTCCAGCGTCCAGACCATGGCCGCCGCGCAGGCGGCCGCCAGGGCAAACACCGCCAACGGAACGGCCAGGAGGCGACGCGGTGGGCGGGGAGCGGCGACGGACACGGTGCGGTTTCCTGGAATCGATTATGCGGGCCACCCACCCTGCGGCGCGGGGCTTCGGGGCGGATGGCGCGCACCGTTTCGACATGCAACATCATTCGACATGTATCTGACACACTGGAGTCATAAACCGATTTCACACTTCGGCTCCAGGAAAACCCTGAAGGAAACGCTGCACCATGAACGAGCTGTCCAATCCAACGCTGTCCCCCGACGCCAGGCGCCGCCCCGGCGCCGTTGCCGGCGCGCTGCGCTCCGGTGCGCAGCACGCGGCCATCGGCGTCACGTGGGCGCGGCATCTGGACGAGGTGCGCGAGGCGCAGCGGCTCCGGTACACGGTTTTCGTGGCAGAGATGGGCGCGCGCCTGACGACCCTGGTCCCCGGCCACGACGTGGACCTGTTCGACGACTACTGCGAGCACCTGCTGGTGCGCGACGTCCAGAGCCGGCAGGTCATCGGAACCTACCGCGTGCTGACGCCCGCGCAGGCCCGGCGGGTGGGCAGCACCTACAGCGACACCGAGTTCGACCTGACGCGCCTGCGCTCGCTGCGCGCGCGCATGCTGGAACTCGGCCGCAGCTGCGTGCACCCCGGGTACCGCCACGGCGCCGTGATCATGACCCTGTGGAGCGCGCTGGCGGACTTCATGCTGCGCAACCAGCTCGACACGATGATTGGCTGCGCCAGCATTCCCATGCTGCACAACGGCATGGTCAGCGGGGACATCGCGGCGAGCATCTGGGAGCAACTGCGCAAGACGCATCTCGCGCCCATCGAATACCACGTGCTCCCGCGCTTGCCGCTGCCCGTGGAGCGGCTCGACAGTTCCCTCGCCGTGGAGCCGCCGGCGCTCATCAGAGGCTACCTGCGCCTGGGCACGCGCGTGCTCGGTCCCCCGCCTGGGACCCGGACTTCAACACCGCAGACCTGCCCATGCTGATGCGGCTGGAGAATCTGCATCCGCGCTATCGCAGGCATTTTCTGGGGGCCTGATGCGCGCGGCCTTCGATGCGCTCAACCCCTGGATGGGCCGTCCCGTGGGGCCGCAGGATGCCGCACCCGACACGCAGGCGCCGTCCGCGGGGCAGCGCCGCTTCCGCGCGCTCTTCATCTCCGACCTGCACCTCGGGACGCCGGGCTGCCAGGCCACCGCCTTGCTGGACTTTCTCCGGCAGCACCCGAGCGAGTACCTGTATCTGGTGGGGGACATCGTCGACGGCTGGCAGCTGCGCCGCAAATGGTTCTGGCCGCAGGCGCACAACGACGTGGTGCAGAAACTGCTGCGCCGCGCGCGCAAGGGCTGCCGGGTGGTGTTCGTTCCGGGCAACCACGATGAGTTTGCCCGCGCCTTCGTCGGGCATTCCTTCGGCGGCATCGAGGTCGTCGCGGACGCGGTACACACCACCGCCGACGGCCGCAGCCTGTGGGTCACGCACGGGGACCATTTCGACGGCGTAATCCAATGCGCCAAGTGGCTCGCGTACCTGGGCGACAACCTGTACGAGTTCACGCTCAATCTCAACCGCCACCTGAACACCCTGCGCGCGCGCCTGGGGCGGCCCTACTGGTCGCTTTCGGCGTACCTCAAGGGCAAGGTGAAGACTGCTCTCAACTACGTGAACGACTTCGAGGTCGCCGTGGCCGGCGAGGCGCGCCGGCGCGGGCACGACGGCGTGGTCTGCGGCCACATCCACCGCGCCGTGATGCGCGAGATCGGCGGCACCCTGTACTGCAACGACGGCGACTGGGTGGAGAGCCGCACGGCGCTGGTGGAGCATCTCGACGGCCGGCTGGAACTCCTGCAATGGTCGGCCACCCCGGCGGCGCGCACGGCCAGCGCCATGGCGGACGCATGAAAATCGCTTTGCTCACCGACGCCTGGCTGCCGCAGGTCAACGGCGTGGTCACCACCTTGCAGGAACTGGTGCAGCAACTGCAAGCCTGCGGCCATGCGGTGCAGGTGCTGCACCCTGGCCAGTTTGCCACCCGGCCCTGTCCGGGTTACGCCGGAATCGACCTGGCCATGCGGCCCGGCAAGCGGGTGGCCGAGATGCTCGACGCGCTGCGGCCCGACGCCATCCACCTGGCCACCGAGGGGCCCCTGGGCTGGGCCGGGCGCCGCTACTGCCTGCGCCGCAATCTGGCGTTCACGACGGCGTTCCATACCCGGTTTCCGGAAATCCTCGACGCCGCGCTGCGCGTCCCCCTGGCCTGGGGGTACGCGGTGCTGCGGCATTTCCACCGGCCGTCGTCGGCCGTCATGGTGCCCACCCACGGCGTTTTGCAGATGCTCGCGCAGCGCGGCTTTCGCAATCTGCGCCAGTGGACCCATGGCGTGGATACCCAGGCTTTCGTGTTCCATGGCGAGATCCGTCCGGGCCCGCTGACCGACGCGCTCGCCCACCCCGTGTCCCTGTTCGTGGGGCGCGTTTCCTACGAGAAGAACATCGAAGCCTTTCTGCGGCTGGACCTGCCCGGAACCAAGGTGGTGTGCGGCGTGGGGCCCCTGCAGGCACGGCTGTCGGCGAAGTACCCGCAGGTGCGCTGGCTGGGAATCCTCGACCGCGCGGCCCTGGCGCAGGTGTACGCGGCGGCGGACGTGTTCGTCTTCCCCAGCCGCTCGGAAACCTTTGGCCTCGTAATGCTCGAAGCCATGGCCTGCGGAACCCCGGTGGCGGCGTTTCCGGAGGACGGCCCCATGGAGGTGCTCGGGGCCCACACCGGGCAGGCACCGCGCGGGGGCGCGCTGCACGAGGACCTGCTGACCGCGAGCCGCGAGGCGCTGGCCATTCCCCGATCCGAGGCGCGCAACCGTGCGCTGGATTTCACCTGGGCGCGGACGGCGCGGCTGTTCCAGGAATACCTGGTCCCGGCTCGCGCTGCGCACGACACCCCCTGAACATCCGCTGCATCACTATCATCCGGGATCACCGACTGAAGCGCATCCCGCACCCGATGCGTCCGTTTGCCATGCTGCCCCTGCCCCCTGCCGACGTCGAGCCGTCGCTGTACGCACTCTCCCAGCCCGCGCCGCCCCCCTTGCACGGCCGTGGCGCCACACCGGATTCCCTGGCGCTTGGCATGGCGCAGCAGATGTTCCTGGACCGGGACCACAGCATCCTGGCCTTCAACGAACGGGTGTTCGATTGGGCGGTGCGCGCCGACATTCCCTTGCTCGAACGCCTGCGCTACCTGTGCATCGTGTCCTCCAACCTGGACGAGTTCTTCGAGGTGCGCGCCGCGCCGCACATCACCGCTGCGCAGAAGGGGGAAACCAAGGGCCCCTATACGGTGGCCTCGTTCGAGGCCTTGTCGGCCAAGGTTCACGACCTGGTGGCGCGGCAGTACACGCTGTACAACGAGACCCTGGTCCCGGCGTTCGGCAAGCACGGCGTGCGCATCGTCTCGCATGGCGACCGGTCCCCCGAACAGAAACGCTGGGTGCACGCGTACTTCACCCGGGAAGTCCGCCCGCTGCTGATTCCCGTGGGGCTGGACCCGGCGCACCCGTTCCCCCAGGTCGCGAACAAGTCGCTGAACTTCATCGTCCGGCTCAAGGGACGCGACACCTTTGGCCGCGAGAACGAAATCGCCATCGTGAAGGTGCCGCGCGCCCTGCCCCGGCTGGTCCGCATGCCGATCAGGGCTGCGCCCCGCGAGGCTTTGTTCGTGAGCCTTTCGAGCATCGTGCGCGCGCATCTGGAGGACCTCTTTCCCGGGCGCGAGGTGACCGAATTCTCGCAATTTCGCGTCACCCGCCATTCCGATCTGGCGCTCGACGAGGAAGACGTGCGCAACCTGCGCACCGCCCTGCGGCAGGGGCTGCAGCACCGCCACTACGGGCAGGCGGTGCGGCTGGAGGTGTCCGCGGACTGCTCCGCGTTTCTCTCGGACTTTCTGCTCGGGCAGTTTGGCCTGCCCGCCGCCGCCCTGTACCGGGTGCACGGCCCCGTGAACCTGGTGCGCCTGAACCAGCTCGTGGACCTGGTGAACGACCCTGCCCTGCTGTTTGCACCCTGGAACTGCGCGTGGCCGCGGCAATTGCAGCCCGGCGTCCCCATCATGGAACAGCTGCGCCTGCGCGATATCCTGATCCACCAGCCGTTCGAGAGCTTCGACGGGCTGCTGGCCTTTCTGCGCGAGGCCGTGAACGACCCGCAGGTGCTGGTCATCAAGCAGACGATCTACCGCACGGGCGCAGACTCGAAGTTCATGGACCTGCTCACCGAGGCCGTGCGCCGGGGCAAGGAGGTCATGGCGGTCGTCGAGCTCAAGGCGCGCTTCGACGAGGAAGCGAACATCAACTGGGCGGAGGCGCTGGAATCCATCGGCGCCCAGGTGGTGTATGGGGTCGTGGGGCTCAAGACGCACGCCAAGATGCTGCTCGTCACGCGCCGGGAAGGGCGGCAGCTCAGGCGCTATGGGCACCTGTCCACCGGCAACTACAACGTGCGCACGGCCCGGCTCTACACCGACCTGGGCTACCTCACCGCCGACGCGCAGACCACCGCCGACATGGACGACGTGTTCAACCACCTGGCGAGCCAGAACCGCCCCCCCAAATTGCGCAAACTCATGCTCGCACCCTTTCATTTGCAGCGCCGCATGCTCGAAAAAATCGAGCAGATCGGCCTGGCCGCAGGCCGGGGCGAGGACGCGCGGATCGTCGCCAAGATGAACGCGCTCACGGACGAGGCGCTGATGCGCGCCCTGATCCTCGCCGGCCAGCGCGGCGCGCGCATCGACCTCATCGTGCGCGGCGCCTGCATGCTCGCGGCGCAGGTCCCCGGGGTCACCGAGAACATTCGCGTGCGCTCGGTGATCGGTCGCTTTCTGGAGCACACGCGCGTGTTCTACTTTCGCGCGGGTGCGCAGGAGGACCTGTACCTGTCGAGCGCCGACTGGATGAACCGCAACATGATGCGCCGCGTGGAACTGGCCTGGCCCGTGACCGACCCCGGCCTGCGCCAGCAGATCGTCGACGAATGCCTGGTGGCGTATCTGCACGATGACCGGGACGCCTGGACGTTGAATGCGGACGGCACCTATGACCGCGCGCCGCGCCCGGAAAATGGCCTGGGCGCGCAAGCTGCGTTGATGCTGCGCTACGGGCCCGTCCCCGCGGTTGCGCGCATCGAACCGGGGGCGCAGCCATGATGGACCTGATCCTGTGGCGGCACGCCGAGGCGCAAGAGGCCGAGGACGGCCACGATGACCTGACCCGGCCCCTGACCGCGCGCGGCGAGAAACAGGCCGCGCGCATGGCCGCGTGGCTGGACCGGCAACTGCCCGAGGGCTTGCGCGTGCTCGCCAGCCCTGCGCGCCGCACCGAGCAGACCGCCAGCACGCTCGGGCGCAAATTCAAGCTGCGCGCGGAACTGCTGCCCGGAGGCCGCCCCGAGGACCTGCTCGCACTCGCCCAGTGGCCGCACGCCAAGGGCGCGGTGCTCATCGTCGGGCATCAGCCCGTGCTCGGGCAAACCATTGCCCGGCTTCTGGGGCTGCGGGCAACCGAATGCCCGGTGCGCAAAGCCTGCGTGTGGTGGCTGCGCCAAAGGCAGGAGCAGCCGGTGCTGATGGCCGTGCAGTCGCCCGAGTTTCTCTGATCCCGCGCGGCTGCCTACTTGCGCGCCGCACCGGCCTTGGTGCGCGCAGCGGGGGCAGTTTCTGCGGCGTCGGCCCTGGGGCGCCCGGTCTTGATCGAGGGGACGGCCCGCAGCGCGCCGCCCAACGCGTTGTCGGACATGCCGGCCAGCGCCTTGAGTCCGGCGCGCAAAAGCTCGCTTTTCTTCACCGGCTGCGCGAGCGCGCTCGCGCGCTGCTTGAGCGTCTCGACGATCGTGTACTCGTCCTTGGGAATGGTGTAGCTGTCGCGCACCAGCTTGGGCTTCTTGGCCTTGGCATCCTTGGCCGCGGCGGGGGCTGCGGCCTTGGGAGCCGCAGGAGCCTTCTTCACCGCTGCCTTGTTTTCTGCTGTTTTTGCCCTTTGGGCGGGCGCGCGCCTGGAGGTCCTGGCCGGCTTCGAGGCAGCGGACGGCGTGACGGAAGAGGGGGTCATGGTGCTACTCGCATGAAACGAATGGATAAACAGTATAAACGGTTTATACCGTTTGCTCCCGGTGCGATGGCGGATCAGGGATATGTCTCCGATTGGTCCGGGGGCTTCCACGACTCATGCGGCATACCAGAACAGGTATATGTTCCAAGCAGGATGGACGAGGAAAAACAACTCATCTGGATCCGGAGCAGCGGACCTGATGTGCTGGCAAGGGAGCTACGACATGACAAAACACATGATCGAAGACATGGAGATCGAAACCAGTTCGGGCAATGTCTTCGCAGACCTGGGTTTGCCCGATGCCGAAAAACTCAAGATCAAGTCCGGCTTGGTGATCGAGATCACCCGTGCCGTGCGTCGCCTCGGCCTGACCCAGGAGGAGGCCGGTCGGCGCATGGGCATCTCGCAGCCCAAGGTGTCCGGCATGATGCGCGGTGACTTCACCAACCTTTCCGAGCACAAGCTGATGGAGTGCCTGAATCGCCTCGGGTACGACATCGAGATCAAGGTGTGTCCGGCAGCCGAGCCGATCGGGCATCTGAAGCTCGCTATTGCTTGAGATACCAATCTACGGCAGGTCGAGGAGCAGCTCCCAAGGCGTTTTCTGCCAGGCCTGCAACTCTTCGCGCAGCAGATGCGCCGACTGCGGGTAGGCAGCGGCCCAGCCGGGGCGGGTGCCGAGGTGAAAGCGCTGCTTTTCGCAGCGCAGGGACAGACCGCCGGTGTCCGGATCACGCCGTGCGTGGCACAGCGCCACGGCCAAACGCAGGCTCAGCAGTTGCAGCACGAAGACGGGGTCTTGCAGATCGGCTTCGAGCTTGCGCACCTTGCCGCGCTGCCCTTGCACCAGCACACCCAGGCGATGCAGTTCGGGAATCGCAAAGCCCGCAGCGTCGGTGTTGTCGAGGATGTAGGCGCCGTGGCGGTGGGAGTCACTGTGCGAGATGCGGCAGCCGATTTCGTGCAGCCGCGCCGCCCAGTCGAGCTTGCACGAGGCACGCTCGCTGCCCGCCGGTGCGGCCTGGTCGAACAGCATGCACGCCGTGCGCGCCACCCGCTGCGCGTGCTCCAGGTCCACGCCAAAGCGCTGCATGAGGCCGTCCACGGTGCCCGCGCGCAGGTCGGTGCCGGGTTGCTCGCGGCTCAGCAGGTCGTAGAGCGCGCCCTGGCGCAGGGCGCCCTGCGCCACGCGCATCCGGTCGATTTCCAGCAGGTCGAAGACCGCGCGCAGCACGCTGACGCCGCCCCCGATGACGGCGCGCCGCTCGTCCTTGAGTCCGTCCATGCGCAGGCGGTACGCATTCTGTGCGCGCAGCATCCGATCGCACAGCCAGTTCAGGTCGGCGCGGGTGATGCTGCCCTCAGTGCCCCCCGCAGCGGCGAGCATGTCGCCCACCGCACCGACCGTTCCCGAGGACCCGTACGCCACCTCCCAGGCACCGGGCCGGAAGGTCCCCAGCGCTTCGTCGAGCACGGCCTTGGCCGCGACCTCCGCAGCCAGAAACGCCTGCGCGCTGAACTCGCCGTTTGCGAAATAGCGCTGTGACCATGCGACGCTGCCGACGCGAAACGAGGCCACGGCGTGCGAGCTGAGCTGCTGGCCCAAAATCAGCTCGGTGGAGCGCCCCCCGATGTCGACCACGAGCCGGCGCTCGTCCGACTGGGGCAGCAACCGGGCCACGCCCTGGTAGATCAGCCGCGCTTCTTCGAGGCCGGACACCACGTCGATGGGATAGCCCAGAACCTGGCTGCCGCGCGCCAGGAAGTCCTCCCGGTTGCTCGCCTCGCGCAGGGTCTGCGTGGCCACTGCGCGCACCTGCGCCCGGGGAAAGCCGGCCAGGCGTTCGCCAAAGCGGGCCAGGCAGGCCCAGCCGCGCTCCATCGCTTCCCGGGTCAGGTTGCGCTCCTCGTCCAGGCCGGTGCCCAGGCGCACGGTTTCCTTCAGATACTCCACCCGCTGGATGTGACCGAACTCGTAGCTCCCGATTTCCAGGCGAAAACTGTTGGAGCCGAGGTCGACCGCGGCCAGACGGGTGCCGTTGTGCATGTCATTTCTGGATGGAATTCGGGTGGGCAGTGTAGCCTGCGCCCCGTGCGTGGACGGGCTACTCGGGCCAGCGCCAGGACGGTCAATCGTGTGGGTCTGTTTCCGTTGCATGCCAAGGGGCATGGCCGCGTGAGACGGCAGCCAAGCGCTGTGTGGCAGTTGGAAGAATTCCGTTCGGTCTGTCACTGAACTGTCATCGTTTTGTCCTAAAGTCGGCGATCCTCCTGTCAACCCCCGCCGAAAGGTACATAAATGAAACGAACATTCCTGAAAACCGTTGCACTCACGCTGGCCAGCATGGCCGTCGGCACTGCCTTCGCGGCAGACATCACCGGCGCCGGCGCCACCTTCCCCTTTCCCATGTACGCCAAATGGGCCGATGCCTACAAGAAGGAAACGGGAACGGGCCTGAACTACCAGTCCATCGGCTCGTCCGGTGGCATTCGCCAGATTCGTGCGAAGACCGTCGTCTTTGGCGCCACGGATGCGCCGCTGTCCGGCGCCGACCTGGAAAAGGACGGCCTGGTGCAGTTCCCCGCGATCATTGGCGGCACCGTTGCGGTGGTCAATCTCGATGGTTTCAAGCCCGGCGAGTTGCGCGCCACCGGTCCGGTGCTCGCGGAAATGTTCCTGGGCAAAATTACCAAGTGGAACGACCCCAAGATCGCCGCCCTGAATCCCGGCAAGACCCTGCCCGACCAGAGCATCACCATCGTGCACCGCGCCGACGGTTCCGGAACCACGTTCAACTGGACCGACTATCTGACCTCCGTGAGCAAGGATTGGGCGGACACCGTGGGCAAGGGGCCCGCAGTGAAATGGCCCGCGCCCTCCTCGGTGGGCGGCAAGGGCAACGAGGGCGTGGCCGCGAACGTGACGCGCGTCAAGGGCGCCGTGGGCTACGTCGAGTACGCGTATGTGAAGA
>NZ_AFAL01000034.1 GCF_000193225.1 Verminephrobacter aporrectodeae subsp. tuberculatae At4
CTTCTTTGGGTGCCGGGTGCTCCTTGTCCAGCGGATTCTGAGCGTAATCGTAGTATGTGAGTATCAACTGGCTGGCTGTGACCGTGGCGTCGAGCAGTTTGGGGCGCTCTGGATCAGCATCGTAGATGTCGCCGGTGGACACCGTGCCTTCGCCTGCGTTGCCCGCAGAGTCGGTCACGTGAGCAAGGTTCACGGTGGGCCTGATGTGGGTCAATGTGGGGCTGTCCATTGAAGCAGTTAGTGCGGCCTCCCAGACGCTGCCGCGGACACTGAGGTTGCGATACAGGCCGCTCACCGTAACATTGCCATTGGGCACTTTCACGTCCTCGGCTTTGAAGTCCCGCAACGCTTCGGAGAAGATGAAAGAGACAGAGGCTGACTCTCCGGGATGGAGGGTGGGGTCAGGTCCGGTGTCGTTTGAGATGCGGAAGCTCAGCAGCGTGGGTCGCTTGGTGTCCACGTCGTAGGGGGCGCTGACGGCAAGGCCTTGACCGGTATGGTTTGCGGCGTCGGTAACACCGCTGAGGTCCACGCTGATGGTGTCGGTGCCACCGTTGTGGCCACCGCCATCAATGTTGATCGTTGACGTGAACGTGGCAGTCCAGGTTCTGTCATCTACCGCAATAAGCGGGCTCAGCGTGCCCTTGGCGTTCTTGAGATCAATGTCGTCTGCCGTGAAGCCCGTGACGCGCTCGCTAAAGGCAAAGGTGACGGTCGTCGTGGGTTTGCCAATGCTCAGAATGCTGTCGGCCAGCGTGACCGTGGCGCTGGGCCGGACGGTATCAGCCGTGGCGCCGGGGGTGGTATTGCTATCGGTGTCCATGGTGCCTCTATGGACGCATCCCGTTTGTCAGGATCGATCTGCCATGTTTTGGCGAACCAGAACAGAACCGATGGAACCTGCGCAAACTGCGGCGGCGTTCCCGTCCTTTCCATACCTTGGTTGATATGCCGTGCGTCAGCCCTGAGCAGCTTGGCTCACGCTCCCTCCCCGGGTTGCGCGCGCCCATGCCCGCCAAGGCCCGGAGCGCTTCGACCCCCCTGTGCTCTGCGGCACCATGAGCGCTGCATCGCCGGGTCCGGTTCGCCGCCCGGCCAACGCCTGGGTCCGTCAGATGCCTGGCGGATTGTTGCCCCGAAAATGCGGCAGCGCAGCAACTATCACAAGGCGGTACACCGCATACGCTTTTCTCACGGCGGGCAACAATCCGGGACCTCCGGGACAGAGGGGAAACACCCCCCGGACCGCCGGCGATGCCGGCGGCCCGGCAGCGTTATCCGCGGGGATGGTGGCGTGCGTGCACGGCCCTGAGCCGCTCGCGCGCCACGTGGGTGTAGATGGTGGTCGTCGAGATGTCGGCGTGGCCCAGCAGCAACTGCACCACGCGCAGATCGGCGCCATGGTTGAGCAGGTGGGTGGCAAACGCATGGCGCAACGTGTGCGGCGACAGGGGCGTCGTAATGCCCGCCACATGGGCGCATTTTTTGACGATGATCCAGAACATGACGCGCGTCATGGCGCTGCCGCGCTGGGTCACGAACAGGTCGTCGGTCTGCCGGGCGCCGAGGATGATGCTGCGGGCCTGCTGAAGATAGCGCCCGAGCCACTCGCTGGCATCTTCGCCGAACGGCACCAGGCGCTCCTTGTCGCCCTTGCCCGTGACGCGCAGCACCCCGGCGTCCAGCTCGACGTGGAAGGTTTTCAACGTGACCAGCTCGCTCACCCGCAGGCCGCTGGCGTATATCAGCTCCAGCATGCTGCGGTCGCGCAGGCCCAGGAGCGTGTCCGTATCCGGGGCCTGCAGCAGGGCTTCGACCTGGTCCTGCGACAGGGTCTTGGGCACGCGTAGCGGCTGGCGCGCGGCGCTCAGCCGCACGGTGGGATCGTCCGTGATGCGCCGCTCGCGCAGCGCCCACTGAAAGTAGCGCCGCAGCACCACCAGGCGCCGGTTCGCCGACGCGACGCGGATATGCGCGTGCCGCGCCACGAAGTACGCCTGCAGATGCTGCTCGGTGCTGTCGTCGAGCCTCAGACCCGGCTGCTGCTTGGCCAGCCATTGCGCGTACTGCGTCAGGTCGCGCCGGTACGCGAGCAGCGTGTTGCGCGCCAAACCATCCTCCAGCCAGAGGGCGTCGATAAAGGCGTCGATGGTGTCGAAAGTGAGGTCAGGCATGCAAAAACCATAGCACATCGGGAAGCTGCGGCATTTTTCGGCGGCCAGCGCGTGCGCTAGTCGAGCCGGAGCTTCTGCTTGGCGACGACCTCCTTGTAGACGGCGAACTCGGCCCGGATCTGCGCGCCAAACTCATCGGGCGTGTTGCCGATCAGGATCGATCCGGTGTCTTCGATGCGCTTTTTCACCGCCGGGTCTTCCAGCGCCTTGCGCGCAGCGGCGCCGATTTTGTCGACGATGTCCTTGGGCAGGCCCTTGGGACCCAGGATGCCGTAGTAGGCCATGCGGTTCACGGGCTCCAGGCCCAGTTCCTTGAAGGTGGGAACGTTCGGCAGGGCCGCCACGCGCTGCGGTGCGGCGACCACGATGGGCACCAGGCGGTTGTCCTTGATGAACGGCAGGGTCGAGGGCAGGTTGTCGAAGATCATCGGCACCTGGCCCGCCACGGTGTCGTTGAGCGCCGGCCCCGCGCCCCGGTAGGGAATGTGCGTGACGAAGACGCCCGAGAGGCTCTTGTACAACTCCATCTGCAGGTGGCCGATGCCGCCGGTTCCCGAGGACGCATACGAATACCGGCCGGGCAGCCTCTTGATTTCGGCGACGAAGGCCTTGTAGTCCTTGGCCGGAAAGCCCGGGTGCACGGCAATGATGTTCGGCGTGGCCGCGAGGTTGATGATGGGCGTGAAGTCCGTGAGCGGGTCATACGGCGTCTTCGGGTTGATCGCCGGGTTCGCCGCCGTGGTCGACACGGTGGCCACGCCGAGCGTGTAGCCGTCCGGGCTCGCGCGGGCCAGTTCGGCCGCCCCCACGATTCCGCCGCCGCCCGACTTGTTCTCCACGATCACGCTCTGGCCCAGGGCCTTGCCCAGCGGATCGGCGATCACGCGCGCGATGATGTCCGTGGTGCCGCCGGGCGCAAAGGGCACGACGAGCCGGATCACTTTGTTGGGGTAGCCCTGTGCGCCCGCAGATCCGGCGGCGGCGGCCGCGAGCGTCAGCGCGAGCCATTGACGACGATGCATTCCATTCTCCTTGTGGGGGGTGATGAACAGCGCCGATGGTATGCGCATCGGACGCCCGGTCCCTGTGGATTTCGCGTAGGGACGAACCCGGAGCCGGCCGCGCGTCGAAGCATCCAGTATTCTCGGTGCGTGAATTACGCTCAACTCCTGCTCCCCGATTTCTCCCTCATCCTGTGCGGCTACCTGGTCTGCCGCTACACCGCGCTCGACCGGTCGGTGTGGCAGCCGGTCGAGGGTCTGGTGTACTACCTGTTCTTTCCCGTGCTGCTGTTCCAGTCCATCGTCACGAGCCCGGTGGACGTTCGCGCCACGTCGGGGCTGATCGCGGCCGGCATGCTCTCGGGGCTCATGGGCATTGCGCTGGCCTACAGCCTGCCGCACTGGCCCTGGGTCGGCAAGCACCTGGATGCGCGCGACCACGCCGCGAGCGCGCAGGTGGCGTTCCGCTTCAACTCCTTCATCGGCCTGGCCCTTGCCGAGCGGCTCGCGGGCGCCCAGGGCCTGCTGCTGATCGCGGTGCTGATCGGCGTGTGCGTGCCCCTGTTCAACGTGGCAGCGGTATGGCCCATGGCGCGGCACAGCCAGCTCAACTTTGCGCGCGAGCTGCTGCGCAACCCGCTGATCATCGCCACGGCCTCGGGGCTGAGCGCGAATCTGCTGGGCCTGCGGATTCCCGAATGGGCCCTGCCCACGGTGGGCCGCATCGGCGCCGCGTCGCTGGCGCTGGGGCTGATGGCCGCGGGCGCCAGCCTGCAACTGGGCCTGCTCACGCGGGGCAAGGCGCTGAGCGCGTCGGTGCTGGCGATCCGCCATCTGGCCCAGCCCCTGCTGGCGTTCGCCATGGCCCGGCTCTTCGGGCTCGACGCCGTGCAGACCACGGCGCTGCTCGCCTTCTCGGCCCTGCCCACCGCGTCCACCTGCTACGTGCTCGCGGCCCGCATGGGCTACAACGGGCCCTATGTGGCAGGGCTGGTGACCCTGTCCACCCTGCTGGGCGTGCTCAGCCTGCCGTTTGCCTTGGGTGTCCTGCGCTGAGCGCCACAGCGGCGGGCTCCAGCGCCCAGGCCACGTGCTCGCGCACCAATGGGCTCGCGTCCTGCGCACGCCGCTGCAACGCGGCGCGCAGGGCGTCGTCGCCGGTGGCGCGCAGCGCGTTGCCCAGCGCCACGGCCACATTGCGCAGCCAGCGCTCGTGGCCAATGCGGTGGATCGGGCCGCCCGCGGTCATGCGCGCAAAGGTCGGCGCGTCCCAGGCGAACAGCTGCACCAGCTGCTCGCCCGACAGCCCCTCGCGCGCGTCAAAATCCGGCAGGCGGCTGAGCTGCGCGAACTTGTTCCAGGGGCACACGAGCTGGCAGTCGTCGCAGCCATAGATGCGGTTTCCCATGAGCGGCCGCAGTTCCAGCGGAATCGGCCCGGCGTGCTCGATCGTCAGGTACGCAATGCAGCGCCGCGCGTCCAGCCGGTGCGGCGCGACGATGGCCTGCGTGGGGCAGATGTCGATGCAGGCGCGGCAGCTGCCGCAGTGCGCCGTGGCGGGGGCGGTCTCGGGCAGGGCCAGGTCCACATAGATCTCGCCGAGGAAGAACATCGAGCCCGCCTCGCGGTTGAGCACCAGCGTGTGCTTGCCACGCCAGCCCTGCCCGCTGCGCGCGGCCAGCTCGGCCTCGAGCACGGGTGCCGAATCGGTGAACACCCGGTGGCCAAAGGGGCCGATGGCCTCGGCGATGCGCTCGCTGAGCGTGCGCAGGCGCGCGCGCAGCACCTTGTGGTAGTCGCGCCCCCGGGCATAGAGCGAGACCACGCCTTCGCGCGGGCGCGCCAGACGCCCCAGCTCGAAAGCCTGCCAGCCCGCGGCCGTGGTGCGCGGCAAATAATCCATGCGCGCCGTGATCACGCTCACGGTGCCGGGCACCAGCTCCGCCGGGCGCGCGCGCCGCAGGCCGTGCGCTGCCATGTAATGCATGTCACCATGGAAGCCCTGCGCGAGCCAGGCCGCCAATCCCGGCTCTGCGGCAGACAGGTCCACCCCGGTCACGCCGATTTGGGAAAATCCCAGCCCGCGGGCCCAGTCCTGCATGCGAGGAACGAGTTGAACGAATTGACTGCTGCACCCCATACCGGCCAGATTGTAGAAAGCGGCGCCCCGGGCGCTACCGCCGACCCCGTCCGCCATTTACGCTGGCGCAGCGAGGACGATACGCAGGCCCTGGCACGCCGGCTCGCCGCGCGGCCGCTGATCGGCAACGCCTACCTCAGCCTGCATGGCGCGCTGGGCGCGGGCAAGACCACGCTGGTGCGCCACCTGCTGCGCGCCCTGGGCGTGCAGGGGCGCATCAAGAGCCCGACCTACGCCGTGGTGGAGCCGCACGAGGCCCCGGGCCTGGCAATCTGGCATTTCGATTTCTACCGCTTCGACGATCCGCGCGAGTGGGAGGACGCGGGCCTGCGCGAGCTCTTTGCGCACCCGGGTCTGAAGCTCGCAGAATGGGCGGAAAAGGCCGCAGGACTCGCACCGCCCGCGGACCTTGCCATATCCATCGAAACCACCGAGGCCATGGAGAGAAACGTCACACTGCGCGCCCGGACCCCCACCGGCCGCAGCCTGCTGCAAGGACTCTGAGCACATGAACCCATTCCTCCCCGAAGCCCCGGTCCGCCGCGCCGTGCTGCGGGCCGCCGGCCTGGTGCTGCTGCTGGGCCGGCAGCAGATTGCGCGCGGCGCGAGCATCCTCGCGGTGCGCGTCTGGCCGGCGCCCGAGTATTCGCGCGTGACCATCGAGTCCGACGGCGCGCTGCGCACCCAACAGTTCTTCGTGCGCACACCGCCGCGCCTGGCGGTGGACATCGAGGGCATAGACCTCAGCCCTGCGCTGCGCGAGCTGGTGGCCAAGGTCCAGCCCGACGACCCGAACATTGCCGGAATCCGCGTCGGCCAGAACGCGCCCGGCGTGGTGCGCCTGGTGCTGGACCTGCGGCAAGCCGCCCTGCCGCAGGTGTTCGCCCTGCTCCCCGTGGCGGCGTACCGGCACCGGCTGCTGCTCGACCTGTACCCGGCCACGCCCATCGACCCGCTCGCAGGCCTGATCGCCGAACGCCTGCGCGATGCCCCCGCGCCGGCCGCCCATGCCCCCACGCCAGCGCCCACGGCCGAACCCGACCAGCTCGGCGAGCTGATCGCCCAACGCAGCAGCAACAGCCCGACCCCGACCCTGCCGCTGCCGCTCGTCGCAGCAGCGGCGGCAGCATCCACCCCCCTGCCCTCCGCCGCGCCCCCGACCCGCCCCGGCAAGCACGCCACGGAGACCGACCGCCTGATCATCGTGGCGCTGGACCCGGGCCACGGCGGCGAAGACCCCGGCGCCATCGGCCCCAGCGGCACACGCGAGAAGGACGTGGTACTGCGCGTGGCGCAATTACTGCGCGAGCGCATCAACGCGACCACCGTGGGCGGCAACCCGATGCGCGCCTACCTGACGCGCGACGGCGACTACTTCGTGCCCCTGGGAACGCGCGTGCAAAAAGCCCGGCGCGTGCAGGCCGACCTGTTCGTGAGCATTCATGCCGACGCCTTCACCTCCCCCGAGGCGCGCGGCGCAAGCGTGTTTGCACTGAGCCAGGGCGGCGCGTCGAGCGCGGCAGCGCGCTGGCTGGCGCAAAAGGAAAACCAGGCCGACCTGGTGGGCGGAATCAACGTGCAGCTGCAAAACCAGCACGTGCAGCGCGCCCTGCTGGACATGAGCACCACCGCGCAGATCAATGACAGCCTCAAGCTCGGCAGCGTGCTGCTGGGTGAGATCGGCGGCCTGGGCCGGCTGCACAAGCCGCACGTGGAGCAGGCGGGCTTTGCCGTGCTCAAGGCCCCCGACATCCCCAGCGTGCTCGTCGAGACGGCCTTCATCAGCAACCCGGAAGAGGAAAAACGCCTGCGCAGCAGCGCCTACCAGGAGCAACTGGCCGATGCACTGATGCGCGGCATCACCCGCTACTTCGCAAGAAACCCGCCGCTGGCGCGCAGCCGGTCGGTTTAGGGCCAGCCCTTACCAGCGTTCCTCAGGCCTGCGCCGCCATCTGGGTCAGGACGTACACGACGGTGCCCGCAAGGGTCGTGAGCAAGAGCCCGAGGCGGGTCGAGAGTGTGATGATGCCGACGACCGCGATGGCGGCGATTGCCGCCACCGGCGCAGTGCGGATTTCCGTCAAGGCGATGTAGATGGCGAAGTTCAGGAACACCGCCATGGGCAGCACCCGTTCGAGGAGGCTGCGCGCCGTGTCGCTCAGGCGAAGCCGCACGAATACCGGCAGCACACGCACCAGCACACTGGTGGCCAGCAGGGCCACGATGGCCAAGCCATGCGAAGAGAGCGTCATGCGCCGGCCCTCCACAGCCGCCAGGAGCTGAAGGCGATGCTCGGAAGCCAGAACCAGACAGGGCCGAGCCAGGCGAACAACAGCACCGCAGCAGCGATGCACAGGCCCATCTCTGCGAGGCGGCGGGGCCAGGGCGCCGCGATCCGCGGCACGCGCGCCTTGAGTTGGCCGAAGGACAGCACCAGCAATACGGCGCTGGCCGGAAAGCCGAGATTCATCCCGCCCGACAGGCTGCTGCGTGGGAGCAGGCCGGCAGCCAACACCCCGGCCAGGGTAGACAGCACCCATGCGCCGTAGATCGTCAGGCGGATGGCAAGAATGGACACGCTCGCGTCCTGCTCGTGCTCCACCGCATACGCCTCGTCGCCCAACAAATGCGCGAAGAAGGCACGACGAAGCGGTGCTCTCGGCAAACGCGAAGCGGTGACAAATGCGATCGGCACGTAGCGGCTGTTGATCGAGACCGCCACCAGCAGCATGGTCAGAAAGCCCTGACCCTGCGCTGCGAGCGGCAACAGCGCGAACTGTCCGCTGCCCGAGAAGCCGAGCACGCCAAAGAGCAGCACGTCCAGCGCACCCCAGTTCGCCTGCGCAGCGAGCACGCCGAAGAGCATGCCGACCGGCACGAGCGCCAGCCCCGTTGGGGCCGCGCGCACGAACGCGGCCCAGGCGCCTCCTGGCGTGCCGCCCGATGTTCGAGCCGACAAGGATTTATGCAGCAGCGCCCTTCGCCGCAGTCTTGCCGAAACGGTTGCGAAAACGCTCCACGCGGCCGCCCATGTTGTCCACCGACTTTTGCGTTCCGGTGTAGAAGGGGTGCGATTCAGACGAGGTGTCCAGTTTGAACAGCGGGTATTCCTTGCCTTCGAAGGTCTCGGTTTCCTTGGTGTTCACGCAGGAACGGGTGACGAACTTGAAGCCGTTGGACAGGTCTGCAAACAGCACTTCGCGGTAGTTGGGGTGAATGCCTTCTTTCATGATCGATCCTCGCCAAGTGCGGTAGCCGTGCCGAACCCGGGGCAACCTTTGCACCGTGGAGCATCCAGCGTACTTTCCGCAAAAAAAGCCCGTGATTGTAGCGCGACCGATCCATGCCCGAAGAAAATCTTCGGCGCAATGGCTTGGCGTCAAGCTTATTGAGAATAATTCGCGTTTGTCTTACCATCGCGGCGCCAACCACTCCGAAGGAACCCGCCATGCCCAAGACCGTGAAAGCCCTGCTCAGCGCTTGCGCCCTGCTCGCCAGCGCCGCCCATGTCCATGCCCAGGAACAGGTGCTGAACCTCTACTCGGCCCGCCACTACGCCACGGACGAAGCGCTGTACAGCGGGTTCACGCAGGCTACCGGAATCCGGATCCAGCGCGTGGACGCCGACGACGCGGGCATCCTGGCCCGGCTCAGGGCCGAAGGCGCGGCGTCCCCTGCGGACGTCATCCTGCTGGTGGACGCCACCCGCCTGCACAAGGGCGAAACCGATGGCCTGTTCCAACCCATACAGTCCAAGTTGTTGAACCACGCCATTCCCGCCAACTTGCGCAGCGCTCCGGCGGCCGACGGCGGCATTTCGTGGTTTGGCCTGTCCACCCGCGCCCGCGTGATCGTCTACAACAAGGTCAAGGTGCAGAAGTCGGACGTGGCCACCTACGAGTCGCTCGGCGACCCCAGGAACAAGGGCAGGCTGTGCATCCGCTCGGGTTCGCACCCCTACAACCTGAGCCTGTTCGGCGCCGTGACCGAGCACCTGGGGGAGCAGAAGGCCGAGGCCTGGCTCCAGGGCGTGGTCGCCAACCTGGCACGCCCCCCAAGGGCGGCGACACCGACCAGATCAAGGCCGTGGCCGCCGGCGAATGCGATATTGCCGTGACCAATAGCTACTACCTCGCACGCATGATGCGCTCGACCAAACCCGAGGACATGGCCGCAGTGAACAAGGTGGGCGTGGTGTTCCCGAACCAGGAATCCTGGGGAACGCACCTGAACATCGCCGGCGGCGCCGTCGCCCGGCATTCGAAGAACCCGGCGAATGCCATCCGCTTCCTCGAATACCTGGCCAGCCCCGAGGCGCAGAACCACTTTGCCAACGGCAACAACGAATGGCCTGCGGCCCAGGGCGTGGAACTCGACAACCCCGCGCTCAAGGCCATGACCGCAGGCAAGCCGTTCAAGAGCGAAACCATCCCGATCAGCGCCGTGGGCGCCAACGCAGTCCGGGTGCAGCAAATGCTCGACCGCGTGGGCTTCCCGTAAATGCTAGTCAACGCGCAATCTGGCGTGGTTGCCGAGCACGGCGCCATGCACCATCTTGACCGTGGAAGAACGCAGGGGTAGCAGTTTGGCTGCCTGCAACAGCAGATCCGGTGTGATGCGCCCGAGCATTGCATCCAGGCAGCGGATGGCGACGTGGGTGGGCAGTCCGGCTTTCGCTGCCGCAGCCAGGAGGTGCTCGCGCGCAGGCGCTCTCCCTTCGCCCGCCACGTCCATGAAGTGCTCTCCGCGGTACCCGGCGTCATAGGTCAGATCGTAGGGCGGGGCAAGCAACCAGCGTCCATCGGCTTCGCGCATGAACGACAGATTCTTCGCGTGATCGTCCCGGTTGTTCATGAGCACATTGAATACGCAAATCCTGAAGGCCTTGACCAGTTCGCGCTGGTCCCGGGTGAGGCGGCGCGTTACCCGGAAGAAGTCCTCGTAGCGGACGGATGGCAGCCGGAAATCGGCATGCAGCAGTCCGGCAAGCGAATGCACATGCACCCGGGTGCTGCCGCGCCGGTCGAAACGCCGCGTGCCGAATGCCAGGCGGTCGCCGGGTAATTCAAAGAGATGGGTGGGAGACATGGCCAGGTCGCAGCCGCGTGCCAGGCGCGCATACAGTTCCTCCAAGGCGCAGCTGTCCGGGGCATCGTCCGCACCGGCAAACTTCAGCAGCCATGGTTCCCCCCGGGCACCTGGGACGCCCGGGTACCCATGGCCATGGTTTGGGGGTTGAAATGGACTTGGGCCTTGGGCCGGATGCCACCGGGCGAGCCTCCCACGCGGGCGAGTTCGGCCAAGACAAGGTAGCCGTCGTCTTGCAGCACGGCCTGGACTTCACGGGCCAGTTCCAAATGGTGGAGGAGTTCGGACAGCGGTTCAAAGCCACTCTTCAAACACTTACCCCCCCGCTTGCGGACAGTTATGCAGGCACGATGGGTATCGTTTCAAAAGGTCCATCGTGGAGAAACGCTACGGACATACGGACATGACAGCGCAGTCGTTTTGTTTACTCAAGAGGCAGCCGCATAACACGACCTGTCCACTGTCCCGATGAACGTTCAGCAATGACAAGCTGCGCTCCCGTGCCAAGCGCAGCAGATACGCAATTGCCCTTCTCATCCCAGATGGCGCTCCTGCCTGCCGCCTCGAATCCTCCGGTAGGTCCACCATGATTGGCCATCAGGACCGCATAAGCATGTTTGGCCGCATATGCGATCAACTGCGCCGAATCCTGATCATAGCCGCCGTTAGTAATCAAGCAACTAGCGGCATAGACATCTACACCGAGCGCACTGGCTGCGGCAGCGTGTTCCGGGTAGTTTGTATCAGCACATATTGCCAATGCAACTCCCATGGTTTCAAGGTTGGCAGCCCCCTCAGCACCGGGGTGAAAGAATAGATCTTCGCCAGGATGCAAGTGCTGCTTACAGTAGCTGGCCATGGTTCCGTCGGGCTTGACGACCAGTGATGCGATGAAGAGCCGCCCATCCACCATCAGCGGGACGCCAGCGACGGCAACTACGTCTGCGCTCGCTGACGCGCGGCGCAATGCATCCAGGCGAGGAGATGTCATTTCAACGGAATGCGCACTTGCTTGTTTCCGATGATAGCCCGTCAGGGACAGTTCCGGAAAAACGAGCAATTTCACCCCTTCGCGGCCGGCCGCTTCGATGAAGCGGCCATGTTGAACAAGATTGGCATTGAAATCACACTGGTCGACAGTCTGAGCTGCGGCCATCCGGATGTCATTTTTCATGGATTGCGTCCTTCTTTAGTCGCAGACAATAAGATGCCCTGTGTCTCCCCCCGCCATACCAGCGCGCCGAGACATACTCGATTTACGATGGAAATGTCGATCATTGCGTAATCGCATCCGGAATTGATTCGCTGAAAAGTGTCCAAAGAAAAATCCGGAAAATCTAATTCTCCCAGATCCAGCTTCGACAGGCGATCCAGCGAACAACCTCCGAGCTTTACAATGGCTTCCTTGCGTACCCATTGTCGCGCAACATACAATTGCTTTAAACTTGCCCCATCGGAGCTGGTCGCAGGCAGTTTATTGAAGATTTCCAGTTCTGCATCGCAGAGCACATTCTCGGAAAAATCGGAATCGACCGGGATAGATCTAAGTGTTTCGACATCCACACCAATATCAAAAGTCGATACTGCTGCCATGACGATGCCATTCTGATGGCTCCACGAGACGGATAACTCCGGGTGTGAGGGGAAAAACGGTTTACCATGTCCTGGCCGATTGCAGTCGACGCAAAATTGTTCGATCGAAACGCGCGCGGGAGGCAGCCCGGTCACCTTACCCATGGCTAGGGCCTGTCA
>NZ_AFAL01000033.1 GCF_000193225.1 Verminephrobacter aporrectodeae subsp. tuberculatae At4
TGCAAGTCAGCGCAGCCACCCTGTGCACCGTCCTGTTCAAGCGCGGCCTGCGCAACCAGTTCATCCAGGGCGTGCACCCGCTCAACCCGGCGCGGCCGAACATGGTGGGCCCGGCCTTCACGCTGCGCTACATGCCGGCGCGCGAGGACCTGAACCCGATCAGCGTATTCAACGACCACGGGCACCCGCAGCGCCAGGCCGTCGAGCGCTGCCCCGCGGGCGCGGTCCTCGTGATGGACAGCCGCAAGGACGCGCGCGCCGCGTCCGCGGGCGGCATTCTCATGTGCCGGCTCATGCAGCGCGGCGTCGCGGGCGCGGTCACCGACGGCGGCTTTCGCGACAGCCCCGACATTGCGCGGCTGGACTTCTGCGCCTACCACCAGCGCCCCAGCGCGCCGACCAACCTGACGCTGCACCAGGCCATCGACATCGACGTGCCCATAGGCTGCGGCGACGTGGCCGTCTGGCCGGGCGACATCGTGGTGGGCGACGCCGAGGGCGTGGTCGTGATCCCCGCGGCCAGCGCCGACGAAGTGGCCCGGGAGGCCCACGAAATGACGGTGTTCGAGGACTTCGTGCAGGAACAGGTGCTCGCGGGCCGATCCATCCTGGGCCTGTACCCGCCCACCGAAGAACGCAGCCGCACGGATTTTGCCGCCTGGCGCCAGGCCCGCGGGCGCTGAGGAGAACGACGCATGCAAGCATGGCATCGCCGCGCGGGGCTCCTGCTCGCCGCGCTCGCACCCCTCGCCCTCCTCGTCCCTCATGTGGCGTCGGCCGCGCCGCCATGGCCCGAGGCCAAACCGATCATCTACGTCGTGCCCTTCACACCCGGCGGGTCCACCGACATCGTGGGCCGCACGCTGGCGAACAAACTGCAAGAGAGCCTGAAGCAATCCGTCGTGGTCGAGAACCGGCCGGGGCAGGCCGGCGGAATTGGCGCCGCCTACGTGGCCAAGGCCGCACCGGATGGCTACACGCTGTTTGGCGGCACCATCAGCACGCACGCCATCAACGCGAGCCTGTACCCGAATCTGTCCTACGACCCGGTCAAGGACTTCGAGCCGGTGGCGCTGGTCGCGCGGCTACCCAACGTGCTGATCGTCAACAGCCAGCTGGGAGTGAACTCGGTCGCAGAACTGCTCGCGCTGCTGCGCAGCGACGCGTCCCGGCGCGTATTCGCGTCGTCCGGAGCAGGCACGTCCGCGCACTTGGCGGGAGAGATGTTCGCGGACCTCGCCGGAGTGAAGCTCATGCACGTGCCCTACAAGGGAACCCCGCCCGCGCTCACCGACGTGGCCGCGGGCCAGGTGCCATTCATGTTCGACCAGGTAAGCGCTGCGCTGCCGCTGGTCAAGAGCGGAAAGCTCAAGCTACTGGCCGTGACCTCCGCGAAGCGCATGGAACTGCTGCCCGAACTGCCAACGATGATCGAGTCGGGTGTTCCAGGCTTCGAAATGTCGTCCTGGCAAGCCGTCTACGCCCCCAGGGGAACGCCCAAACCCATCGTGCAACGCCTGAACGCCGAGATCGTGAAAGCGCTCAGGCAGCAGGACGTGCAGGCCCGGCTTGGCGGGCAGCTGGGGATGGAAATCGTGGGCAGCACGCCGGAGGAACTGCGTGTGCATATGGCGGGTGAGATTTTGCGGTGGGCGGAGTTGGTCAGGAAATCCGGGGCGACGGCGCAGTGATGCTTGGGGGTGGGGATTCAGCGTGAGAAAGCCGGTCCACCCGGCCACCATACAGACCAGCGCGAACGGGTCATGCACGACTGTATTTGAGAGATTGTCATGATTGGGACATAGGTCGCCATCGGCGTGGGAAATATTGGCTATGCTGGAACAGCGGCCATGATCTCCATGGTTGCCACACTGGAAAAACAACCATGAAAACCATCATCACAATTACCCTCCTGTTGGCAGCCGGGTTTGCCCAAGCCCACTCGGGTGGCACCGACAGCTCTGGATGCCACCGGAATCACAAAACTGGTGACTATCACTGCCATTGAAAGCAAGACCATAAGCCAGACTTGCGCCGCAATTTCTTCAGACCATCAGACTACTAGCTGCCAAATCGTAACAAGTAATTCATGATTGGAAAATGAATACAAATGACTGATCGAACCGATTCGGATTCGGAGAGAGAAATCAGGATTTTTAAGGAACTTGCATCAGTGGCAAAACTGATATTGGTTCCGAATACAGTTCGACACCCAGTCCCGCCTGCGCCCGACATCGAGTGTCAGGTTCAAGGTGCTGGTCTCCTTGCTGTTGAACTGGTCGCGCTTGATTCTGAAAATACTCACACTCGGTTGGCAAACATGCATGCAACACTCGATTGTTGGAAGGATGCCATTAAAACGTGGGGACCTACAGAACAGGAAAGGCTTCGCTGTTCTTGCGAAAATGCTCACTTGAGCATATCGATTTGCAATGATGCCGGTAAACGTGACCGGACGCGAATAATGAAATCAATCCAAGAGCAACTACTCAAAAAACCAGATAATTTCATTGGGGAATTGGATTTAGAGAGCTCATCAGATAAATGTAAAACGAGTGTAACTGTATTTCGTGGTGATGACATTGTTTGTGGGCCGCGAATATTTGCACCATCAGGCTACGAATGGCAAATGCCACAGATTTGTAAGATCAAACAGAAGTTGGTCGATAAGACCTATAAAACATCGGATCCAATGGATCTATTTGCGTACTCGATACATGATGATGTCGATAGCCATATAAAAAGTATGGCTATGATTGATCGTTGTGTAAAAAGGTATTTGGCGAGATCCCAATTTCGACGCGTTTTGGTGTTCAATTCACGGCCCACGAGACTTCAGCGAACTTACTCCCGTGAAGTCACTGACGATTGAATATGTCCGCACGGTTGGTTTGCACTGCGACGTCCCGTTACATCGTGTGCAGTGGCTGCGGTAAAACCACGCAGATGCCGGTGTCCTGGGTTCGCCAAAAATCGGACAATCTGGCCGTCATAATCGAACAGTTATGGGGCGCCAAGCAGGTGCGAAGCCTTTGATGGAATCACGAGTGGCAGCGCCTGTGTACTGACATCCCACCGAGCGTGATAAGAAACTGACCATATAGCACCTGAGAGCAAAACCAAGGGGGAAGCATGGCTTTGACCGAGAACGACAAGTTCGAATATAGCGCAAAAGAGGTTACTATTCTGAAGGGCATAATCGACTATGCCGACCGGATGATCTGCGAGGGTCAGAACCTCGATCCTCTCGGTGGATTTGCGGGTGATACGCGCGGGTACGTATCGCACTCCAGCGCCCCTTTGTACAAGCAACTTCGCCGTTGTGCGTACGCCAAAACGGTGGTCATCGACACCGAGCGGAAGGGTCGCTTGGAACTTCGCCTGAGCCCAACGGAGGCCATGTACCCCAACAATGAGTCAGGCTATTGCACTCCCCACTCGCCGGTGGGCCGGGCTTCCGCCGCCTTTCAGCCGGACTATGAAGGCCATAGCAAGGAGTGGGGCGATTACCGCGTCATTGAGGTGCGCTCGTTTGACCGTTTCGGTGGCCCTGACTTTGAGCGCAATGTCCGCAACTTCTTGCGCATGCGCATTTTGGGCGATGATGGCAAGGATACCGTTTCCGACCTGCGTGCATTCATTGGGAAACGGTCGTTCGCCGAGGTGCAGATTGCCAAATTCACCGTGGTGGATGGCCCTGATGACGCCGAAACCGAGTTGGAGATTGACGCTGACGAAAACTGGAATCCCGACGAGCCGCAGGCCAAGCAAGAAGAATATTATGGATTGAGCGAACGCTTCTTCACGCACCAGACTGTCGAGCAAAACCAGATCATTGCCCGCTCTCCGATGGGTGTGATGATTGTGGAGGGCATTGCAGGCTCCGGCAAGACTTCGGCTGCGTTGGGCCGTACGAAGATGCTGACCACATTCAATGCGGCTAGCGTGATCGATGAGCAACTCTTCCGTGATGTGGTGGGGGAAGACCAAGATTACTGGTCGAAAGATTTTGCAGGGCAATTCTCGGAAGAAAGTTGTGTCGGTTTTGTGCGAACAGGTGAACTGATTCAGTACCTGAAAGAGACTTGCCGTCGCATCGACCTGCCCAACCTGCCGGTGCATGAATATAAGGAATTGCAAACTAGGCTGCGTGACTACCGTCGCCTGACCAGCAGCCCTGTACCGGGCCGCCGGTGGGTGGGTTTGACGGAAGCACGCGAAGCGCATGCTGCGACCGCCATGGACTGGTTGCATGCGGCTGACCAAGCTATCGCCCGACAAATTGCTGCGCGATTGATTGACGTTCTTCCCAACACAGCAGAGTTAGCAGAGCCGTTTGAGCTAAAAGCCCGTGCCAAGGTGGTGAGGGTTGCCAAAGTTGCGCTCGAATACTTGCAGCAAGACTTGCAAGAAGTTGCGACTGAACTGGCTACCCCCAGCGCGGGTGCGTTTGCGCTGGATCGGTTGGCGATGCGCCTGCTGAACAAGGTAGAGGACGTTCGCAAGCGCGTGATGAGCCCCAAGGTCATCTGGATGCGTATTGAAGACCAGACCATCTTTGCAAGTGATGAGAATGCCTTGGCGCGCAAACTTGTGGAGCGCAGGGCGGCCCTGTATTTCATCTCTGGCCACCGCCTGGTTTTTATCGACGTTAACGGACCAATCGACCCGTTTTTGCAGTTGCTGACGACCACGGGAGATCCATTGGCTTGGTCAGAAGAAACCCGGGTGCTCATGGCAACCGGCAAGGTGATTGTTCGTGAACCATCGGGCAAGAATGTCTACGCGGTGGCATCCGACGTAAACCACCTTTTTATGCGGCTGCTGCCAGAGGCAACAGAGTGGATCTGTGAGTCCGTGGACGGCACGTTGCGTCGTTTGCGGTGCGAGTTGGGTTGGGGCCGTGCCAAGCTTCCACTGCGACCAACCGATGACGGCAAAGGCGATGAAGAACTGGAAGACGACGAAGCCGACGCACCGGCGGAGGCGCCCGTGCCCGGCCAGCCGCGGAAAAGTACACCGGATGCCGTGTTTCGGCGCATCGTCCACCGCAAGCTATTGCAGCCCTTGGCATGTGTGGCCGATCAGTACCTTGCTGCCATGCAAGAGTCTGCGGCTCAGTTCCCTGATCCAGAACTGACAAAGCGCCTGCATGCGCAACTGAGCAAGTTCAAGTTGGCCGACGAAGACATTGACCTGCTACTGTGCCTGAGCCATTTGATGGGACGTGGCTTGAAGCAAGGTGGGTTGCGTCGACTGCACGAGCCCACGTTCTATCAAGCGGTGTTTGTCGATGAGGTTCAAGACTTCACCGAACAGCAAGTGTTTTTGATGGTCGAACAGTCCAATCCAAAGTACCGCGCAGTGACGGTGGTGGGCGATATCGCTCAGAAGCTGCACCATGGCAGCAGCATTGACTTGAAAGCTTGCTTCCCCGGCCAATCGGTGCCGCATGTCATGCTGACGGAGAATCTTCGCCAAGCCGATGCACCGGGATTGGCCTTGTTCAGTGCGAGCTTCCGTGCGGTCTTGCAAGGTGGCGAACAACCCTCTGCTGCGTTGGCAGAAAAAGCGAGTAAAGAAGGTGCCAGCGGAGGGTGCCCCCATATTTTGGTGTGTGAAACCGATGACATCATGGATGAACACATCGTCAAAGCGTTGACCTCGGCCAAACGCCATCAGACCGTGGCCGTGCTGTTTTCTGATTCTGCGACAGCAGCTAAGACTTACAAGCGCCTCGAAAAGGGCTTGCGGGAACGCATGGTTGAAGCGGAGCTTTCAGAGAAGGTGAATCTGGCTCGGCGACATGTGCGGCATTTCGCCGACGTAGCGAATTCAAAAGGCTTGGAGTTTGACGTGGTCCTGCTTGCAGATGTTGACCGCTATGACCTCGGTAACGCCTCGCACACCAATCGCCTATACGTGGGTATCACCCGCGCGCGCCAGAGTTTGACACTGTTGTCCGGTAGCAAGGCGCTGGCCCCACAACTGGCTGACGTGCGAATGTTATACCAAGACTCGGTGGGACAGCCATGACGTCCGTGTTGAAATCCAAGAAGAATTTAATCAAGGGGTTGTCGCCAGCGGCTTGGTAAATAGCGATTTCACGTAAGGACTTTTAGGCCATGCTTTTGCACCACAGCCAACAATTTAAGAGCCATTCCGCTCGGACGTTTTACGCCAGTCTCCCACTTCTGGATAGTTGACTCGCTGGTATTCAGGAGACGGGCAAAAACAGTTTGACTTACATGGTTGTGCTCACGAATTTCCTTGATTTCTTCATGGCTTATATCTCTCGGAATGATAAAACAAGATTCGTCAAAATTGCGCAACGTCACTTTATCAATGGCGCCCACTTTAAACAGGGCGTGTGCAGAGGAATGAATTGCTTCAAAAGCATCACTCTTGAATTTTGGCTTGGTCGTCATTGCAAATCTCCATGAATTCCTAGTCTCTCAGCAGTCGATTAATCTGTCCGTTATTGCAGATAAGCTCTCTTCGCGCGTGCCAAATGCTAGCACCTGGTGCAACCATTGCCAAGATGGGGCTACTATTTTTCCGTCGCTGAACAACTGCACGACTCAAGTCAGCCTTCCTGCGAGACACTCGCGGAAACCTGTGCGCAGCAGATCACGCGCGTATCCCTGGAGCGTGCACGCCGTCGAAAATCGGGTGTGGCGCTGCGCGGTACCAGCGGACGGCCATGCCCGCCCGCGCGGACGGACAGTTGCTCAATCTCGATCATGGCCCCACCCCCGCGCATGGGTGCGCCGCAGCAGCCATGCGAACACGGGCGCCCCTATCAGCGCCGTGATCACGTCCAGCGGGATTTCCGCGCTGGTCAGGCTGCGTGCCAGCGTGCCCACCAGCACCATGAAGACGCCACCGACGAGCGCAGAGGCTGGCAGCAGCACGCGGTGATCCGGTCCCATCAGCATGCGGGCAAAGTGCGGCACGACCAGTCGCTTCGGGCGGACGTGCTGCGCGTGATCGTCGCTGCGTCCATGCCCCAATGAAACGGCGCAGCGGGTCAGCCAACGGGGTCGTCCGAACCGCCACCGCGCATGGCGCCAGGCAGCCGTGTTCGCGTTCAGCCCTCCGCAGGGGTCCAAAGTCCCCTGCGTACACCGGCTCTTGACGGCCTCGGGACGCGCCTGAAGGACGTAGATCGGCGCGGGCAATGCTGGCCATGCTGGAGTGGCGGCTATGATCTCAGCTCTTGAACCCGAGCGACCAGCTGCTCAACCAATGCATCCTTCTCCTCGTGACTCAACGTTGAAGTGTCGGGGGATCGGCATGGGGCGAGTATCACTGATTTATGTTCGAGAGACCGAATAGTCGCAATAATTCAACACTCATGATGCACGAAAAAATGTCTAAAATATTCATTCTGTTAATGATTTCCATTTCTTTCATGGCAACACCGGTTGGTGCGCATGCGAGTGCTGCTGAGGTGCTTCTCTTGTTGAATGATTTGTGCGTGAATACTGATGCTGATTTGTCATCTGTAGAGAAAATTGCTATCGAGAAAGGTGGAGTGAATATAAAACCAAAGGAGTTGGAAAGTGATGGTACTGAGCCATCTACTTTTTCATTCAGATATGGCAAGAATAAATATTTTGTTCAAGTCTACGAGAAAGACACTTGTTCAGTAATTGCTTTGGCAGATGCAGTAGATCCAAAACAAGTATCAGATATTATGCAAAGAAATTATCCTCTGAGCAAGCCGGAAATTGAATATTCTGACGTTAGTGTAATCACGGTATGGAAGATCGCGTATCAACCTCATGGAAGAATGACATATCCACCTCCAATTGGCGCTATTCTACTTCGTGTTGTAAAGGAAGAGAGAAGAAGTGAGGGAACGTCATTGATTTTTGTAACTCCAAAATCGCTATACGAGAAAGAGTACTGACGTTTACGTGCAACGACGACGCGGGCGCATGCCTGCGTGAACAGACCAGTCGGATTGCACCGCACGGCTGAATAGTCACAATAATTCAACACACGCAGAAAAATGTCTAAAATATTCATTCCTGTCATGGTTTTCATCTCTTTCCTGGTGACATCGGTTAGTGCGCATGCGAGTGCGGATGACTTGATTTTTCTGTTGAATGAAATATGCATGAAAACTGGTGCTGATTTTCCATCCGCAGAGAAAATTGTTATTGAGAGAGGTGGGATAAAGGATCCGGAAAAACATGATGCCGTGCAATCCAGTTTTATGCTCGGCTACGCCAAGAATAAATATTTTGTCCAAGCATCAAAGTACGAAAAGGAAGGCGTCTGCTCAGTAACTGCTTTGTATAAAATAGATCCAAAACAAATAGCAGATATTCTGCAAGAAAATGCTCATCTGAGCGAACCTGAAGATGGATCTTCTGACGTCAATGAAGTCACAGTATGGAAAATTGGATCTCGACCGTGGGGGGAAAAGAAATCTCCATATCTGATTGGAACTATTCTACTGCGTGTTGGAAAAGAAAAGTCTATAATCCCCGGGATACCAGAATTGGTTTTTGTAACTTCGGAAGCAATATACCGGGTAAAGCGCTGACCGGATCGCCGCCTGCAATCGCTATCCCGGCGAACGATTCGATATCGATAAGTGCGTGTGAATTTCTCAATCTCAGCGATGCAACAACGCCAGGGCCGCCACCAGCCCCGCCCGTCGGTCAGTCCCCAACCTTGACCAGCCCTCACCCCTCCCGCCCCCGCATACACCGGCATCAAAAGCTCCTCAATATCCCCGCAATATCAATGCGCGCCGCAACGGGTTCCCGGCCGGGGTAGTGGGCGCGCGCACGGGGCCGTAGCGCTTGGAACGCGGTCGAGGCGGGCGACGGGATGCATGGCGCTGCTGCTGTGCTGTTCAGGTACCCGCAGGCTCAGGGCAACCCATCCGGGTGCCCGGCGAGCCAGGCTTTCGCGGACTCGGGCGCGGCGTACAGGCCGATGCGGACCTGTTGCACGCGCTGCGCCGGCTGCTTGCCGTGCGTGGCGGCCAGCGCCAGGGCAAAGGCCATGCGGCCGAGTTCGGTTCCGGAGACGTCCACGGTGGCTTTCAGGACGCGGTGGTCGAACAGCTCGTGGGCGAGTGCCGTGGTCATGTCGCTGCCGAACACGTGGACCTTGCCGCTGCGCCCGGAATTTTGCACTGCCTTGATCGCGCCGAGCGTGGCGCCGCCGGATTCGCCGAACAGCACGTTGATCTCGGGTTGCGCCAGCAGCATGCCCTGGCCCACGGAGAGGGCCTTGTCGAGAACCGTGGCCTCCTGGTTGGCGACGACCCGGCTGTCGGGCAGCCGGGCCTTCAGCGCTTTTTCAAAGCCCTTGCGGCGTTGCACGCAGACTTCGACGAACTCGCAGTTCAACACGCCGACGCGCGGGCTTCGGACGCCCAGCCGGGTCAGCTGTATCGCGGCTTCCGCGCCGAGCATTTCACCGAAGCGCACGGCGTCGCCGAGCACAAAGGCGGTGACGTATTTGCCCAGGCTGGCTTCGTTGATGCAGGTGTTGTAGCAAACCACCGGGATGCCGGCGCTGGCTGCATGGCGGATGGCTTTCACCGAGCCATCGGCCGAGATCGCCGAGAGAATGATCGCGTCCACCCGGTTCGCAGTGAGGATCTGGATGAAGGAGCTTTCCTTGGCCAGATCGCCGGAGACGTTGATGTCGATCAACCGGATCCTCAGGCCGCTGGCCGCAGCCGCTTTCTCCACGCCGTTGCGCACGCCGGCGTAGAAGCCCTGCGAGTCCAGGTACACGACGCCGAACACCAGGTCTCTTGCCGGCAGCGCCGGGGAGTACGCGCACAGGGCCCAGCCCAGGCCGAGTGTTTGGAATAAACGCTTCATGTTGTGCTCTCTCCTGGTGCCGTGTCAGAGCCGGTAGATACGCTGCGCATTCGTGCGCAACAGGGCGTCGCGCTCGGATGCGCTGCAGTCCGCGACGATCTGCGCATAGGTCTGCCACAGCGCGCGGTAGCTGCAAAAGAGTTTGTCCACGGGGAAGTTCGACGCGAACATGGCGCGTTCGCAGCCAAAGGCGTCGATCGCCTCCAGGGCGTAGGGGCGCAGGCTCTCCAGGGTCCAGTGGTGGTCGAGCATCGCGAGGCCGCTGATCTTCACGCTGACGTTGGGGCAGGCGGCCAGCGCGCGTAGCCCGTCGCGCCAGAGGCGCCAGCCGGCGGGGCTGCCGCGGTCGCAGAACATGCCGGCGTGGTTGAGGATCAGCGTGGTGTCCGGGTGCGCGCGCGCCAATTGCGCGGCCTCGACCATCTGCGCGGGGTAGATTTGCAGTTCAAAGCCCAGCCCGAAGCGTTGCAGCAGGCCGAAGTTCTTGCGCCACAAGGGCTCGCGCATGTAGTGCCGCCCGACGAAGTCGTACATCGGCGAGGGGTGCACGTTCAGGATCTGGCGCACGCCGCGCAGGTTGCGCAGCGCCAGATGCGCTTCGAGCACCTGCTGCACGTTCTCTTGCGACAGGTCGGCGCCGGCGACGATGGCCTGCGGCAGGCCGCGGTTTGGCGGCGCATCGGCGAGCGACTGGATCCAGCGGGCCTCCGCCAGCGGGTCGGCCGGGTCATGGTTGGCCTCGACGTGCACGATTTGCTCGACGTGCAGGTCCGCGCCGGCGTCGGCGAGCAGATCGGGCAGCAGGTAGCTTTTTTTGATCGCCGAGGCGTCGCCCAGGAAGTTCCGTGCGCTGTTCTCCATCCAGGGATAGCGGTGCACCTCCAGGTCCAGGAGGTGTACGTGCGGGTCGATGATGTGCATCTGCGGGTGCTCCGGTTGAGGGGGTTACGGTGCCGGCTGTCCGGGGTTTTGCCGGCGTGGGAATGTATGTGTCATTGCAAGTTTACGAACATGCCGCCATCGACCAGCAGGGCGGCGCCGGTCACGTAGCGCGCCATGTCGCTGGCGAGGAACACCACGCAGTCGCCCACGTCGTCCGGCTGGCCCAGGCGGCCCAGCGGAATGCGCTTTTCAAGATGGCTGCGCTGGTCGGCGTCGGACAGGTGCTGCCGGTTCAAGTCCGTGGCGATGGCGCCCGGCAGCACCGAGTTGCAGCGGATGCCGTAGGGTCCGAGCGCGATGGCGCAGCTTTGCATCAGCGAGTGGACGCCGGCCTTGGTCGGCGTGTAGTGCGTTTGC
>NZ_AFAL01000032.1 GCF_000193225.1 Verminephrobacter aporrectodeae subsp. tuberculatae At4
CCCATGGCGGTGGCCATCGTGGCGCAGACCGGCAATATGTATAACGGCCTGTGGTACCCCATCATCATCGCGGGGGCCACCGTCGTGATTGGCGGCTTGTTCGTCAAGGAAACCAAGGACGTCGATATCTACGCCGGCGACTGAGCATCGGCTCTGACCCGGACAGGAGCGCCCGGTGCATCGACGCACCGGGCGGTCTCATGGGGGGCGCTGGAGGCCATCATTTCTGCAATGCCTGCAGCAGTTTGGCGTGGATTGCGCCAAAGCCGCCATTGCTCATGCACACCACATGGTCCCCGGGGCGGGCCGCCTGGAGCAACTGGGCGAGCAGGGTGTCGATGTCGGGGGCGATCTGCGCGCGCAGGCCGGGGCCCACGCCCAGCGGAGCCAGCGCCTGCGCTGCGTCCCAGTCCAGCCCTGCCGTGTGGCAGAACGCCAGGTCGGCGGGTTCCAGCGCCCACGGCAACCGGTTCTTCATGGCGCCGAGCTTCATGGTGTTGCTGCGCGGCTCGAACACCGCCAGGATGCGGGCCTCGGCGCCCAGTCTGCGGCGCAGCCCGTCGAGCGTGCTGCGCAGTGCCGTGGGGTGGTGCGCGAAGTCGTCGTACACGGCGATGCCGCCGACCGTACCGCGCAGTTCCATGCGCCGCTTCACGCTCCGGAACGAGGCGAGCGCGGCCGCCGCCTGGCCGGGGTCCACGCCGACATGCTCGGCCGCGGCGATGGCGGCCAATGCGTTGAGCTGGTCGTGCACGCCGGCGAGCGCCCATTGCACCCGGGCCACCGGCCGGCCCTGGTGCAGCACGTCAAAGGACTGGGGATCGCCTTGTGCGAAAAAGTCGTTCGCCGCGGCGCCGAAACGGCGCACCTCGCTCCAGCAGCCCCTGTGCAGCACGCGCGTGAGGCTCTCCTCCAGTCCGTTCGCGACCACGCGACCCGACGCCGCAACGGTGCGCACCAGGTGATGGAACTGGCGCTCGATCGCGGCGAGGTCGTCAAAGATGTCCGCGTGGTCGAATTCGAGGTTGTTCAGCACGGCGGTGCGCGGGCGGTAGTGCACGAACTTGCTGCGCTTGTCGAAGAAGGCGGTGTCGTATTCGTCGGCCTCGATGACGAACAGCGGCGCCGCCCCCAGCGGGGCGTTGGTCGGGGTCGGGCGGCGTGGCGCGCCGAGCCGGGCCGACAGGCCAAAGTTCAGCGGCACGCCGCCAATCAGAAAGCCGGGCCGCTGCCCTGCATGCTCCAGAATCCAGGCCAGCATCGACGCGGTGCTGGTCTTGCCGTGCGTGCCGGCGACCGCCAGCACATGGCGGCCCTGCAGCATATGCTCGGCGAGCCACTGGGGCCGCTGGTGTAGGGCTGGCCTGCATCCAGAATGGCTTCCATCAGGGGAAACTTGGGCGCGCCGTCGGGCAGGCGGGCGCGGCTGACCACGTTGCCGATGACGAATACGTCGGGCGCAAGCGCCATCTGGTCGGCGCCAAAACCCTCGATCAACCCGATTCCCAGCGCCCCGAGCTGCTCGCTCATGGGGGGGTAGACCCCCGCGTCGCAACCCGTCACCTTGTGCCCGGCTTCGTGTGCGAGCGCTGCGAGACCGCCCATGAACGTGCCGCAGATGCCCAGGATATGGAGGTGCATGGGCGCGGATTCTAAGGCCGTCGGGGATCCCTTCTGCAGAATGCAAAAGGGCTTGCGGTGCATGTCTTGCAAGCACCATTTGCCATGAAAAATGGAGTGAACGCAATGACCGGGCGCCGCGCCGCATGCTGGCTGCGGGGGATGCCGGTTGGTCGCCCCCGCGGTTCAAGCCACAATGCCGTCTCCTGCTGTTGTCACGCGCTGCCATGCACACCTCTTTGAGCGACGAAATTGCCTGCACCGCGGCCCGGCTGGTGGTGCAAGAGGGGCTCGAATGGGGTCCGGCGAAGCGCCGGGCGCTGCGTCAGATGGGGCTGCCGGGGCGCACGGCGTTGCCCGACAACGCCCGGGTCGAGGCGGCGGTGCGCGAGTACATCCAGCTTTTCTGCGCCGACACGCAGCCGCGCGAGCTGCGCGCCCTGCGCCAGCTCGCGCTGGTGTGGATGGAGCGCATGGCGGCCTTTCGCCCGCACCTGGGCGGGGCGGTCTGGCATGGCACGGCCACGCGCTTGTCGGATATTTATTTGCAATTGTTCTGCGATGACTCCAAGTCGGCGGAAATTGCGCTGATGGACCAGCGTGTCGGCTACGAGCCCCGCAGGGTGTCGGCGGGCTTGCGCGGTGAATCGGTGGAGGCGCTGAGCCTGGGCTGCAGGTCGCCCGAGCTCGGCGAGATGATCGGGGTGCATCTGCTGATCCAGGACCTCGACGACCTGCGTGGCGCCCTGCGGCCTGGCGCCCGGGGCCGCGTGCCGCGCGGCGACGTGAGCGCCGTGCGCCGCCTGCTCCAGGACACTAACGAACCCCCAGCCACATGACCCGTCGCGCCGAAATCCCCGAACCCGTCCCTGCGGCGTCGAACCCGCCTTCGCCCGTGCGCCGGCGCCTTTTGTACGCGGGCGTCGCGGGCGCGGCCGCCTTGGGCGGGGGGGGCCTGGCGTGGTGGAGACTCCAGCCGCAGGCCCCGGACTCTGGTGCGCAGCAGGCGCTTTGGGCCATGGAATTCGAGCAACCCGGGGGGGCGGTCGTGGCGCTGAAGTCTTTCGCGGGCCGGCCGCTGCTGCTCAACTTCTGGGCCACCTGGTGCCCGCCCTGCGTGGCGGAACTGCCCATGCTCGACGCCTTTTATCGCGCGCATTCCGCCCAAGGCTGGCAAGTTCTGGGGTTGGCCGTGGACCAGCCCCCGGCCGTGCGCAAATTCCTGCAGCACCGCCCGCTGGCATTCCCCGTGGGGCTTGCGGGAGCCGGTGGCGTGGGCCTGGGGCGGTCCCTGGGCAATCTGACAGGGGGGCTGCCATTTACTGTGGTGCTGGGGGGCGACGGGCGGGTGCGGCACCGTAGAATGGGGCCGCTGAGTGCGCGGGATCTGCAACTGTGGTCCTCCCTGCGCTAGTATCCTGCCCCGCCCCGCAAATATCCGCGCGGCAGGATTCCAGGCCCCCGCAGTTCCCGGTGCACCGTCCAGCGCGCATGGCCATACCGGAGTTCACGAAAAATACGCGTCGATGACTGCGGTAGGGTGAAATTGGAGTAAATTCGCGCCCTCTTGTTTGATAGCCATTGGAGCGCCCATGGATCTGCGAAAGCTCAAAACCCTTATCGACCTCGTGTCCGAGTCGAATGTCTCGGAGCTCGAAATCACGGAAGCGGAGGGCAAGGTGCGCATCGTCAAAAGCGGTGCCACCGGGGTGCAGCATGGCGCCGCCGCGCCGGCGCCTGTCGCCGCCCCGGTGGTCGAACTGCCGGTGGCTGCGGTGCCCGCGGGCCATATCGTCAAGTCGCCCATGGTGGGCACGTTCTACCGTTCTCCGAGCCCCGGCGCCAAGGCCTTCGTCGAAGTCGGCAGCCAGATCAAGGAGGGCGAGACCATTTGCATCATCGAGGCCATGAAGATTCTCAACGAGATCGAGGCCGACAAGTCGGGCACGGTGACCCGCATCCTGGGCGAAAACGGCCAGGCCGTGGAATACGGACAGCCGCTGTTCGTCATCGAATAAGGCGCGCATGTTCAAGAAAATTCTTGTCGCCAACCGCGGCGAAATCGCGCTTCGCATCCAGCGCGCCTGCCACGAACTGGGCGTGAAGGCGGTGATGGTCTACTCCGAGGCGGACCGGGACGCCAAGTACGTGAAGCTCGCCGAAGAGGCCGTCTGCATCGGCCCCGCACCGTCGCACCTGAGCTACCTGAACATGCCGGCCATCATTTCGGCCGCCGAGGTGACCGACGCCGAGGCGATTCACCCCGGCTACGGTTTTCTGTCCGAGAACGCCGACTTCACCGAGCGCGTGGAAAAGAGCGGCTTCCAGTTCATCGGCCCCACGCCGGAATCGATCCGCACCATGGGCGACAAGGTGTCTGCCAAGCAGACCATGATCCGCGCCGGCGTGCCTTGCGTTCCGGGCTCCGAGGGCGAACTGCCGGACGATCCGGTCCAGATCCGCCGCATCGCCAGGACCGTGGGCTATCCCGTGATCATCAAGGCCTCGGGCGGCGGTGGCGGCCGCGGCATGCGCGTGGTGCATACCGAGGCCGCGCTGATCAACGCCGTGCAAATGACCCGGGCCGAGGCGGGTGCCGCGTTCGGCAACCCGGCGGTGTACCTGGAGAAGTTCCTGCAGAACCCGCGCCACATCGAAATCCAGGTTCTGGCCGACAAGCAGCGCAACGCGGTGTACCTGGGCGAGCGCGATTGCTCCATGCAGCGCCGCCATCAGAAGGTGATCGAAGAGGCGCCGGCGCCCGGAATCCCGCGCAAGCTGATCGAAAAGGTCGGCGAGCGCTGCGTCGCAGCCTGCAAGAAGATTGGCTACCGCGGGGCGGGAACCTTCGAGTTTCTGTACGAGGACGGCGAGTTCTATTTCATCGAAATGAACACCCGCGTGCAGGTCGAGCATCCCGTGACCGAATGGATCACCGGGGTGGACATCGTCAAGACCCAGATCATGGTCGCCGCCGGCGAGAGGCTGCCCTTCACGCAGCGCCAGATCGAAATCCGGGGCCATGCCATCGAATGCCGGATCAACGCGGAAGACCCGTACAAGTTCACCCCTTCGCCGGGGCGCATCACCACCTGGCATCCGCCGGGCGGCCCCGGTGTGCGTGTGGACTCGCATGCCTACACGAACTACATTGTTCCGCCCCACTACGACTCGATGATCGGCAAGATCATCGTGCACGGAGACACCCGCGAGCAGGCCCTGGCACGCATGCGCACGGCGTTGTCGGAGACGGTGATCGAAGGCATCAACACGAATGTTCCGCTGCACCGCGAACTGATGGTGGACGCCAATTTCATGACCGGCGGGACGAATATCCACTACCTGGAAGAGTGGCTGGCGCAGCACCCGCGGTGAGCATGGCACTTCCGCGAGGCCTTGCGATGTTTGAACTGAGTCTGCTATGCCCCGAAGACCGGGTCGAGACGCTCGGCGACGCACTCGACGCACTCGACGCGCTGAGCGTTTCGGTGGAGGACGCCGACGCCCGCACGGACGCCGAGCAGGCCCTGTTTGGCGAGCCGGGAATGCCGCCGCCCAGGCAGGGCTGGCAGCGCAGCCGCGTCGCCGCGTTGTTCGCCAACGAGGCGGCGGCCCAGCAGGCGCAGCAGTTGCTGGAGGTGCAGGACTTTCTCGCGGGCTGCCGGGTGCTGGGCGTCACGCAGGTGGTCGAGCAGGACTGGGTGCGGCTGACGCAGTCGCAGTTTGCCCCGGTGGACATCACGCCCGATTTCTGGATCGTTCCCACCTGGCATGAACTGCCCGCGCAGGCGCGGCGCAGCATCCGGCTGGATCCGGGGCTGGCCTTTGGCACGGGCACCCATCCCACCACGCGCATGTGCCTGCGCTGGATCGCGCGCCGTGGTGCGACCCGGCCCGCGTCGGGCAATCCGCTCGGGCGGGTTCTGGACTACGGCTGCGGTTCGGGCATTTTGGCCATTGCCGCCGCCAAGTTCGGTGCCACGGAGATCGATGCGGTCGATATCGATCCCGCGGCGCTCGACACCACGGCCCGCAATGCGCAGGCCAACGGGGTGCAACTGCACGCCGGGCTGCCGGACAGGGCGCAGGGCCGATACCAGACGGTGCTCGCGAATATCCTGGCCGCACCGCTGCGGGTGCTTGCGCCCCTGCTCTGTGCGCATGTGGCGCCGGCGGGAAATCTGGTTCTGGCGGGAATTCTGGAGCGCCAGGTTGACGAACTGAAGGCGGCCTACGCCCCCTGGGTGCCGCTGGAGGTCGCCGACGTCGAAGACGGCTGGACGCTGATGACGGCCACGCATTGAACGGATGCGTCTGCGCTCCCGCAGTTTCATGCGCCGTGATGCGCGGGGCAGGACACTAGAATGCAGCGCTGATGAGCCTGATCACCCGATGTCCGTCCTGTGCCACCTCCTTCAAGGTGGTGGCGGACCAGTTGCGCATATCGGAGGGATGGGTGCGCTGCGGTGAATGCAACGAGGTGTTCGATGCCTCGGCGCATCTGCTGGCGGTGGCGCCTGCGCCACCAGCACCAGCGGGCCCGCACCCCGAGGAAGCCGCGCCTGTGCCTGCCTGGGTCCAGCGCGGGTCCTTCGACTTGGACTTTGAAGCGGCCAGCCCACCGCACCATGCAGCATTCACAAACCCCGTCCATATCGAGCAAGACGACGCGCAGGAGCACGACCCGCCGCCCGGCTTCGTGCGCGCCGCGCAGCGCAAGGCCTTCTGGCGCAAGCCCGCGGTGCGCGCGCTGCTCGGTGTGGCGCTCCTGCTGTCAGTCCTGGGGCTGGCGCTGCAGATTGCCGTGCACGAGCGCGATCGCATCGTCGCCATGGACGCGCGTGCGCGGCCGTGGCTGATGCTGCTGTGCGCGCCGCTGCGGTGTGAAATTTCCCCGCCGCGCCAGATTGCCGGCGTGGTCATCGACAGTTCGTCGTTCAACAAGGCCCGGGGGGACAGCTACCAACTGGCTTTCACGATAAGGAGCAGGGCGGCGATTGCGCTGGCCATGCCCGCGATCGAATTCACCCTGACCGACGCGCTGGACCAGCCCGTGCTGCGGCGGGTTCTGCTGCCAACGGACATGGCGGCGCCTGCGGAACTGCCGGCGATGGGCGAATGGAGCGCATCGGTCGCGGTGATCGTGACCACCGGCGGCGCGCGGGTGGCGGGGTACCGGCTGCTCGCGTTCTACCCCTGAAATCCTCTACCCAAGCTCTCCTTCAACATGGCGGTCCTGATTTGCGGTTCCCTGGCGTTCGACAGCATCATGTGCTTCGAGGGGCGGTTTGCAGAGCAAATCCTGCCCGACCAGTTGCACATCCTGAATGTGTCTTTTCTCGTGCCCTCCTTGCGCCGCGATTTCGGCGGGTGCGCGGGCAATATTGCCTACAGTCTCAAATTGCTCGGAGGCGAGCCCTTGCCCATGGCCATGCTGGGCAGCGACGGGGCAGACTACCTGCAGCACCTGGAGTCGCTGGGAATCAGCCGGCGCCATGTGGGCCAAGTGCAGGACACCTATACCGCGCAGGCCATGATCATGACGGACCGTGACAACAACCAGATCACGGCCTTTCACCCCGGCGCGATGGCGCAGGCGCATGCCAACCGCATCGAGCCTGGCGCGGGCGCGGGCCTCGGGATTCTTGCGCCCGACGGCCGGGCCGCGATGCTCGAGCACGCCGCGCAGTTT
>NZ_AFAL01000031.1 GCF_000193225.1 Verminephrobacter aporrectodeae subsp. tuberculatae At4
CGCCATGTGCGGCTCGACGAGCTGGCCACGGTGTCGGACGACGTCGCCGAGCCGCGCGCGCTGGCGCTGCTCGACGGCCGGCCCGTGGTCGGCTTCGAGGTCGCGCGCAGCAAGGGTGCGAGCGAATTGGAGGTGGGCACTGGGGTGCAGGCCGCGCTCGACGCACTGCGCGCGCAGCACCCGGACCTGCAGATCACCAAGGCGTTCGACTTCGTGCAGCCGGTGCAGGAGGAGTACGACGGCTCCATGCACCTGCTGATCGAAGGCGCGCTGCTGGCCGTGTTGGTGGTGTGGATCTTCCTGCGCGACTGGCGTGCCACCTTCGTGTCCGCCGTGGCGCTGCCGTTGTCGGTCATCCCGGCGTTCATCGGCATGCATTTTCTGGGCTTTACGATCAACGTGGTCACGCTGTTGGCGCTGTCGCTGGTGGTGGGGATTCTGGTGGACGACGCCATCGTCGAGGTCGAGAACATCGTGCGCCACCTGCGCATGGGCAAAACGCCCTACCAGGCGGCGATGGAAGCCGCCGACGAGATCGGCCTGGCCGTGGTGGCGACCACCTTCACGCTGATCGCGGTGTTCTTGCCCACGGCGTTCATGGCCGGCATTCCGGGAAAATTCTTCAAGCAGTTCGGCTGGACGGCGTCACTCGCGGTGTTTGCCAGCCTGGTGGTGGCGCGCGCGCTGACGCCGATGATGGCCGCCTACATCCTGCGGCCCATCGTGCACGGGCACCAGGACCCGCGCTGGATGCGCGTGTATCTGCGCTGGGCGGCGTGGTGCATAGGGCACCGCGGGCTGACCTACCTGGCAGCGGCGGTGTTCTTCGTCGGCTCGCTGGCGCTCATCCCGCTGCTGCCCACGGGCTTCATCCCGCCCGACGACAACTCGCAGACGCAGGTGTATCTGGCACTGCCGCCGGGCAGCACGCTGGCGCAGACCCACGCTGCGGCCGAGGACGCGCGCCAGCGCATCGCCCGGGTGGAGCACGTGCAGCGCGTGTACACCACCATCGGCGGCGGTTCGGCCGGAGCGGACCCGTTCGCCGGGGGCGCGGATGCGCAAACGCGCAAGGCCACGCTCACCATCATGCTTTCCACGCGCGGCGCGCGGCCGCGCAAGCAACTTATCGAGCAAGCAATCCGCGCGGCGCTGGTGACCCTGCCCGGCGTGCGCAGCAAGGTCGGCTTGGGCAGCTCGGGCGAGAAATACGTGCTGGTGCTCTCGGGCGAGGATCCGCAGGTGCTGGGCAGCGCGGCGCTCGCCGTGGAGAAGGACCTGCGCCGCATTGCGGGCCTGGGCGCAATCTCCTCCACGGCCAGCCTGGTGCAGCCGGAGATCGCCGTGCGCCCGGACTTTGCGCGCGCCGCCGACCTGGGCGTGACCAGCAGCGCCATCGCCGAGACGCTGCGCATCGCCACCGTGGGCGACTACGACATGGCGCTGCCCAAGCTGAATCTGGCGTCGCGCCAGGTCCCCATCGTCGTCAAGTTGCAGGACGACGCGCGCCAGGACCTGGCGCTGCTCGAACGCCTCACGGTGCCGGGCAGCAAGGGCCCGGTCATGCTCGGCCAGGTGGCCACGCTGGAGTTCAGCGGCGGCCCCGCGATGGTGAACCGCTACGACCGTGCGCGCAACGTGAACTTCGAGATCGAGCTCTCCGGCCTGCCGCTGGGCGACGTCGCCAAGGCGGTGCAGGACTTGCCTTCGATCAAGAACCTGCCACCGGGCGTACGCCAGATCACGATCGGCGACGCCGAGGAGATGGGCCTGCTGTTCGCCAGCTTTGGCCTGGCCATGCTCACCGGCGTGCTGTGCATCTACATCGTGCTGGTGCTGCTGTTCAAGGACTTTCTGCACCCGGTGACTATCCTGGCGGCGCTGCCGCTGTCGCTCGGCGGCGCGTTCGTGGGGCTGTTGATCGCGCAAAAGAGCTTTTCCATGCCCTCGCTCATCGGGCTCATCATGCTCATGGGAATCGCGACCAAGAACTCCATCCTGCTGGTCGAGTACGCCATCCTGGCGCGCCGCGAGCAGGGGCTGACGCGGCGGGAGGCGCTGCTCGACGCCTGCCACAAGCGCGCGCGTCCGATCATCATGACCACGCTCGCCATGGGCGCGGGCATGCTGCCCATCGCGCTGGGGTTTGGCGTCGCCGACCCGAGCTTTCGCTCACCGATGGCGGTGGCGGTGATCGGCGGACTGATCACCTCCACGCTGCTGAGCCTGCTGGTGATTCCTGCGGTGTTCACGGGGATCGACGACATCGGGCACGGGGTGGCGCGCCTGCTGCGCCGCCTGCTCGGCAGGCACCCGACCCCCACCACAGCACCGCCTGCGAGACAAGACGGGATTTCCCTTGGTCATGGGGCCGACGCAGCAGGCGAACGCGCTCCCCGGACACCATGAAATTCTTTTTACATTCCCTCGATAAAAATCGGCTAGACTTCGGAACCGTACCGCCCTGGTGTCACTCTCTTGTTCGTGGCGCAAGACAATTGTGGCAACTGTCACAATCGCGCGGCACGAAACCATGGTTTTACGTTGCGAAGCCTTTTGGGCCCCCGGGTTCCGACTGACCTCCTGAAGCGCTTTTCCTCCCTCCCTCTCTGATTCGTTTCGGGACGCTTCGCAACTTTTTTTATTCCGACCGCCAGCCAGGGGGAGCTGGCGGCACATCAACCCAATACCCCCACACCCCGCCGCGCGCCCTGTCCGGGCGGGCGCGGCGCTCAGGAGGGCCGGGTCTCCGCGAAGCTCGGGCGTTGCATCAGCTTGTCCAGCAGCCGACCCAGGTTGGGATGGGCGTTGCGCCAAGTGATTTCGGGAAAGCGAAATTCCAGCCAGCCCAGCGCGCAGCCCACGGCGATGTCCGACAGGCTCAGGGAGACGCTGCTGCAATACGGCCTGTCCCCCAGGCGCTGGCCCATGAACCGCAGGCCGTCGTGCACCTTGCGCAGCTGGCGCTCGATCCATGCTTGGCTGCGTTCGCCGTCCCCGCGCGGCACCCAGTGGGCCTCCAGGCGCGCGAGCACGGCGGCGTCCACGACGCCGTCGGCCAGGGCTTCCCAGGTCTTGACCACGGCGCGTTCGCGGCCCTTGGCCGGAATCAGCTTGCCGACGGGCGACAGGGTGTCCAAGTATTCCACGATCACGCGCGAGTCGAACAGGACTTCGCCCCCATCGATCACCAGGCAGGGGATCTTGCCCAGCGGGTTCGAGGCCGGGACTTGGCTATCGTCTGCCCAAACGTCGTCTTGCACGAACTGGTAGTCGAGTTTTTTTTCAGCCAGCACGACGCGCACCTTGCGGACGTAGGAACTGGCAGAGGTTCCGATCAATTTCATGGTCTGTTTACATTGGGGCAAGCTTGGACGATCAGCGATCGATTCTATCGGCAGAAATCCGTGGAGAAACCCGGGAAGGCTGGCTCTCGGGCGGTGCTTGCCGGCCCCTACAATGGCGCGCCATGAGCCTGCCCACCCTCACTGCCTTGTCGCCGCTCGACGGCCGATACGCCGCAAAGCTTTCCGCCCTGCGCCCGATCATGAGCGAACACGGCTACATGCACCGTCGGGTGCAGGTGGAAGTGGCCTGGTTCATCGCCTTGTCCGACGCGGGTTTTGCCGAGTTCAAACCCCTGACCACCGGCGCCCGGGCCTACCTGCTGGGCTTGGTGAAGAACTTCTGCGAGGCCGACTCCCTGGCCATCAAGGAGATCGAAAAGACCACGAACCACGACGTCAAGGCCGTCGAATACTGGATCAAAAGCAAATTCGAGGCGCGCCCGGAACTGCAAAGGGCCGCAGAGTTCGTGCACTTTGCCTGCACCAGCGAGGACATCAACAACACCAGCCACGCCTTGCAATTGCGCTCGGGCCGCGACCAGATCGTGCTGCCCAGCCTGGACCGCATCCTGCTCAAGCTGCGCGAGATGGCGCATGTCTTTGCCGATACGCCCATGCTCAGCCGCACCCACGGTCAGACGGCCAGCCCGACCACGGTGGGCAAGGAAATGGCCAACGTGGTCATGCGCCTGCAAACGGCCTGCGAGCGCATCGCCGCAGTGAAGGTCATGGGCAAGATGAACGGCGCCGTGGGCAACTACAACGCGCACCTGTCCGCCTGGCCCGACTTTGACTGGGAGGCCTTCAGCCGCAAGGTCGTCGAAACCCCCGAACCCCTGGGCCTGGGCCTGACGTTCCAGCCCTACAGCATTCAGATCGAGCCGCACGACTACATGGCCGAACTGTTCGACGCCATGGCGCGCGCCAACACCATCCTCATCGACTTGGCGCGCGACATCTGGGGCTACGTCAGCCTGGGCTATTTCAGGCAGCGCCCGCGGGCCGGCGAGGTCGGCTCGTCGACCATGCCGCACAAGGTGAACCCGATCGACTTCGAGAACGCCGAAGGCAACCTGGGCCTGGCGAACGCGCTGCTCAGGCACCTGTCCGAAAAGCTGCCGGTCAGCCGCTGGCAGCGCGACCTGACGGACAGCACCGTGCTGCGCAACATGGGCGTCGCGCTGGGCCATGCCACGCTGGCCTACGCGCGCTGCTCGCGGGCCTGAACAAGCTCGAAATCGACGAACGGACCTTGGCCGCCGACCTGGACGCCGCGTGGGAGGTGCTCGCCGAACCCATACAAACGGTGATGCGCCGCTTCGGCGTCGCGGGCGCGTATGAGAAGCTCCGGGAGCTCACGCGCGGCCAAGCCGTGACGGCGCAGGCGCTGCACGATCTGATCCTGTCGCTGGAAATTCCCCAGGCGGAAAAAGACCGCCTGCTGGCGCTGACGCCGGGCAGCTACCTGGGCCTGGCCGCCGTGCTCGCGCGCCGCGTCTGATGGCATGGCGACCAAGGCCACGATCTTCAAGGCGCAGCTGCAAATCGCCGACATCGACCACGGCTACTACGCCGAGCACGCGCTCACGCTGGCACGCCACCCCAGCGAGACCGACGAGCGGATGATGGTGCGGCTCGCGGCGCTGGCGATTCAGGCGCACCAAATGCAGGCGCTGTGCCGGGGCGACGGGACCCTGGCGTTTGGCGCGGGCCTGTCCGACCCGGACGACCCGGACGTTTCGTTGACCGACTTCAGCGGGCGCCGGCGCCTGTGGATCGAGGTCGGCCAGCCGGATGGCAAACCCCTGGCCCGCGCCTGCAGCAAGGCCGACGCGGTGCTCGTCTACTGCTTTCACGGCGCGGCCGAGGTCTGGTGGAAGGGCATTGCTGCGCAGCTCTCGCGCTTCGAGCGGCTGCAAGTCTGGCGCATCCCGAGCGCGGCGTCGCAGGTGTTGGCGCAACTGGCCGAGCGCAGCATGCAAGTGCAGGCCACGCTGCAGGATGGGTCCGTGGCCCTGAGCAGCGCGCAGGGCTGCGTGCTATTCGAACCCCAGCGCTGGAAGTAAGTTGCGGGGCGCGCCTCGCCGCTCGGGAGCGGTGCTCAGCCGGGCGCTGCCGTCGCGCGCTCGGCGTAGCGGTTGAAGCGCCAGGCCGAATGCTCCAGCGTGATGCGGCGCCACACCCGGCGCTTCTCCGCCGGGCCCATGGAGGGCCAGCGCTGGACCTCGTCGAAAGTGCGCCCGCAGCCCTTGCACAGCGCGTCGCCCTGGCTCGTGGAGCAGACGGCGATGCAGGGCGTGTCGGGCGTGCTGTCGTACCAGGCCAGCCAGGCGGCCAGGGCCTGCGGTGCCAGGCCATCGACCTCGTCCTCGTGCCGGTAGACCATCTGCGCGTAGACCTCGCCGAGCGCGCGCAACTCGGGCGCCAGCGTGACGCCGTCGGGGGACGGCGCGCGGCTGCGCCAGTAGTTGATCGCGGCTTCGATGTCGGTGATGTGGATGGCGGCCATGGCGGGTGGCGGTGGCAGGGGCTGGATCATAGCCGCGCGCGTGCGGCCGGGGCCGCGGGGGCCCGGTAGAATCCACGCCCGAGAGGTTTGCCGTCCATGTCCATTTTCCGCCGCCCCGACTACCAATCCGACGCCACGCAGTTCATCAACCAGCTCAAGGCCAACAGGCCCGAACTGGAAAACGAGCAACGCGCCGGCCGCGCCCTGCTATGGGACAAAAAGGTCGATCGCAAGCTCTGGAGCGACTACCGCGCGGCCCGGGTCGCGCAAAGGCCCTATGTCTACCAGACCGACGTTCAGACCGGTGCCGATTGATCCGCGCATCGGCCGCGGGCGCAGGGTTTTCCGGCGCTGAGCGTTCCGTATTCTCCGGTGGCGCTGGCGCCGCCACCCCGACCGGCGACCCCGGAATTTCACCCTCGCAGCGCACACCATGGCAGCCCACGACTTCGACGTCCTCATCGCCGGCAGCGGCCTGGCCGGCCTGTGCGCCGCGCTGCACTTGGCGCCCACGCACCGCGTGGGCGTGATCACCAAGCGCGAGCTGGAGGACGGATCGAGCACCTGGGCCCAGGGCGGAATTGCCGCCGTGCTCGCCGACGGCGACAGCTTTGCCGCCCACATCCAGGACACGTTGGAGGCCGGCGCGGGCCTGTGCGACCTGGCCACCACCCGCTTCGTGGTGGAAAACGCGCCCGCGGCCATCGCCTGGCTGCGCCAGCTCGGGGTGCCCTTCACGCTCGACGGCGAGCGGCTGCACCTGACCCGCGAGGGCGGCCACAGCGCGCGCCGCATCGCGCACGTGACGGACGCCACCGGCGCCGCCGTGCAGCGCACGCTCATCGATGCGGTGCGCGCCACGCCGGGAATCACGCTGTTCGAGCAGCACACGCTGGTGGACCTGATCACCCCGCGCAAGCTGGGGGGCAGCGGCCACCGTTGCCTGGGCCTGTACGCGCTGGACGGCGTGCGCGACACCGTCGTCACCCTGCGCGCGCCGCAGACCATTTTGGCCACCGGCGGCGCGGGCAAGGTCTACCTGTACACCACCAACCCCGATACCGCCACCGGCGACGGCATTGCCGCCGCCTGGCGCGCGGGCTGCCGCGTGGCGAACATGGAGTTCATACAGTTCCACCCCACGGGGCTGTACCACCCGCACGCCAAGTCCTTTCTCATCAGCGAGGCAGTGCGCGGCGAGGGCGGGCGGCTGCTGCTGCCACCGTCGGCCGGTGGCGCACGCTTCATGCCCGAGCACGATGCGCGCGCCGAACTCGCGCCGCGCGACGTGGTGGCCCGTGCCATCGACTACGAGATGAAGCGCCATGGACTGGACTGCGTGCACCTGGACATCTCGCACCGCAGTCCGGCGTTCTTGCAGGCGCATTTCCCGCATATCCTGGCGCGCTGCGCGGCGCTGGGAATCGACATCACGCGCGCGCCCATCCCCGTGGTGCCCACGGCGCATTTCACCTGCGGCGGCGTACTCACCGACTTGGCGGGCCGCAGCGACCTGCCCGGCCTGTACGCCGTGGGCGAGGTGGCCTGCACCGGCCTGCACGGCGCGAACCGGCTGGCGAGCAACTCGCTGCTCGAATGCATGGTGTTTGCCCGCGCCGCCGCGCAGGCCATTGCTGCGGCGCCCGCCGCCGAGCTGCCCGAGCTGCCCGCCTGGGACGACAGCCGCGTGACCGACGCCGACGAATCCGTGGTCATCTCGCACAACTGGGACGAGCTGCGCCGCTTCATGTGGGACTACGTGGGAATCGTGCGCACCAACAAGCGCCTGGAACGCGCGGCGCACCGCATCGCGCTGCTGCAGGGCGAGATCGACGAGTTCTACGCGCACTTTCACGTCACGCGCGATCTGCTGGAACTGCGCAACCTGGTGCAGGTGGCCGAGCTGATCGTGCGCAGCGCGCAGCTGCGCCGCGAGAGCCGGGGCCTGCACTACAGCCGCGACCACCCCGATGCGGCGGCCCCGGCCGCGCCCACCATCCTGGTTCCGGCCATGGCCTGAAACCACCCCGGAACACAGCGCATGCGCTACAGCGTCAAGGAAATTTTCTACACCCTGCAGGGCGAAGGCGGTCAGAGCGGAATGCCCGCCGTGTTCTGCCGCTTTGCCGGCTGCAACCTGTGGACGGGCCGCGAGGCGGACCGCGGCGCCGCGATCTGCCGCTTTTGCGACACCGATTTCGTGGGCACCGACGGCACGCTGGGCGGCAAGTTTTCCACTGCCCAGGCGCTGGCCGACGTGATCGCCGCGCAGTGGCCCGCGCACGACAGGGAGCACCGCCTGGTGGTGCTCACCGGCGGCGAGCCCCTGCTGCAATTGGACGCCGCGCTCATCGACGCCCTGCACGCGCGCCACTTTCGCATCGCGGTCGAGAGCAACGGCAGCATCGCCGCACCGCCCGGAATAGACTGGCTGTGCGTCAGCCCCAAGGCCGGCGCGCCCTGGATCCAGACGCGCGGGCAGGAACTGAAACTCGTATGGCCTCAGGCCGGGATGGACCTGGCGACCATGGCGCGCACCGGGCAGTTCGGCCTGCGCTTTTTGCAACCCATGGACGGGCCGCAGCAGGCCGCGAACATCGCCGTCTGCATCGCCGCCTGCCTGGAGCAGCCCGTGTGGCGCCTGAGCTTGCAGACGCACAAGGTCAGCGGAATACGCTAAGTTTCGGCCATGCAATCGACGGCACTGACCATTTCCCAGCGCTTCTTCTTCGACGCGGCGCACACCCTGCGCCGCGAGATCGAGGCCGAAGGCAGCCTGCGCGTGCACGGCCACAGCTACCACGCCGAGGTCTCGCTCAGCGGCCCCTGCGACCCGGCCAGCGGCATGGTGCTCGACCTGGGCCTGCTGCGCCGGGGCCTGGACGCGGTGCGCGCGCAGCTCGACCACCGCATGCTCGACGAGGTGCCCGGCCTGGGCACGCCCACGCTGGAAAACCTGTGCCTCTTCATCGCGCAGGCCCTGCCGGCCGAACTGCGCCCGCGCGCCTGCCGCGTGCGTGTCTGGCGCGAGGCGCTGGGCGACAGCTGCACGCTGGATTTGCCGATCCCTGCTGCATCCATTGCGCCGCTCACTCCGCCCTGCGACCCGGACAGCGCGCGCATGCGCGCCGCCGCCACCGACACGCTGGCCGCCCGCAGCCTGGCGCATGTGTGGCACCCCTGCACGCAGATGAAGCGCCACGAGGCGCAGCCGCCCGTGGCCATCGCGCGCGCGCAGGGCCCCTGGCTATACGGCAGCGACGGCCGGCGCTATCTGGACGCCATCAGCTCCTGGTGGGTCAACCTGTTCGGCCATGGCCACCCGCACATCAAGGCTGCGCTCGCCGACCAGTTGGAGCGGCTCGACCACGTGCTGCTCGCCGGGTTCACGCACGCGCCGGTGGTGGAATTGTCCGAGCGCCTGGGCGCGCTCACCGGTCTGGGCCATGCGTTCTACGGCAGCGACGGCGCCGCCGCCACCGAGATCGCGCTGAAGATGAGCGCGCATTACTGGCGCAACCAGGGGCGCCCGGGAAAGAGCCGCTTCGTGGGCCTGGCCGGCGGCTACCACGGCGAGACCGTGGGCGCGCTGGCCGTCACCGACATGGCGCTGTTCCGCGAAGCCTACGCCCCGCTGGTGCGCCTGGCCGCGACCGTTCCCAGCCCCGACGCACGCGGCGCAGAGCCCGGCGAGAGCGCCCGGGACGTCGCCCGGCGCGCGGCTGCGGCGCTCGAGGCCTGGCTTGCCGAGCACCACGCCGAGACGGCCGCGCTGATCGTCGAACCCCTGGTGCAATGCGCCTGTGCAATGGCCATGCACGACCCCGAATACCTGCGCCTGGCGCGCGCCCTGTGCACGCGCTACGAAGTGCATCTGGTGGTCGACGAGATCGCCGTGGGCTTTGGCCGCACCGGCAGCATGTTCGCGCACCAGCAGGCCGGAATCCGACCCGACTTCATCTGCCTGTCCAAGGGCCTGACGGGCGGGACGCTGGCGCTGTCCGCCGTGCTCACCAGCGACGCCGTGTACGCCGCGTTCTACGACGACGAGGTGGCGCGCGGCTTCCTGCATTCGCACTCGTACACCGGCAACCCGCTGGCCTGCCGCGCGGCGCTGGCCACGCTGGAACTGTTCGATCAGCTCGACGCCCTGAACACGAACCGTGCGCTGGCCGCGCGCATCGACGCCGCCTGCGCGCCCCTGACCGGGCACCCGCGCGTGCGCCATGCCCGGCGCCTGGGAATGATCTGGGCCTGGGACATCGCCGACACCCGGCCCGACTTTGCGCGCCGCTACCACCAGCAGGCCCTGGCGCGCGGGCTGCTGCTGCGCCCGATCGGAAACACGCTGTACGCCATGCCGCCCTACGTGCTCGACGACGAGGCCGTGCACTGCCTGGCCAGCGGCGCGCTCGCGGCCTTGGAAGCTACCTTGCAGGAGGAAGCCGCCGCATGATCGGCTGCTTCGTCACCGGCACCGACACCGGCGTCGGCAAGACGCTGGTCGCCGCAGGCCTGCTGCACGCCCTGGCACGCAGGCACCGCCGCGTCGTCGGCATGAAGCCCGTGGCCGCCGGTCTGGACGGGAACGGGGACAGCGAGGACGCAAGCGCGCTGCGCGCCGCGTCCACGCTGGCCGTGCCAGCGGCGCTGGACAACCCCGTGCTGCTTGCCGACCCGCTCTCGCCGCATATAGCAGCGCAGCGCGCGGGCGTGCGGATCGACGTGAGCGCCCTGGTGCGCAGCTACCAGGCCCTGGCGGCGCAGGCCGACGCCGTGGTGGTGGAGGGCGCGGGCGGCTTTCACGTGCCGCTGTCCGATAGCGCCACCGGCGCCGACCTGGCGCAGGCCCTGGCGCTGCCCGTGGTGCTGGTGGTGGGTCTGCGTCTGGGCTGCCTGAGCCATGCGCTGCTCACGGCCGAGGCCATCCGCTCGCGCGGCCTGGCGCTCGCGGGCTGGGTGGCGAACCGCGTGCACCCCGCGATGGACGCCGTTGACGAAAACATCGCCTATCTGCGCACCCACCTGGGCGCGCCGCTGCTCGCGGACATTGCGCACCAGAGGCCGCCCGACGCGCGCAGCACGGTGCTGGCACTGCCCGCGCAGTGGCAATAAGCATGGGCCATGCAGGCTTGTATCTGCGACCGATAAAATGGGCGCCTCATGCAAGTCGAGTCCGAACTTTATTCAGCCCTGCTGGACGCCGGTGTTTCCAAGGAGAAAGCCGAGCGGGTGGCGGACGCACTTTCCAGGTCGATTGACCAACGTTACGAGGCCCACAGCGCCGTGCTCGCCACAAAATCCGACATCGAGACGCTTCGCGCCGAGCTTCGTGCCGACATGTTCAAGGCGCTCACGGATCAGACTTGGAAGCTCGCAGGCATTGTCTTGGCTGGAATGGCCTTCGTCGTTGCCGCCCTCCGGTTTGCGCAGTAGCCAGCCGCGGGAACAGTTTCTGGATCGACGAGATCCCCGCCCGCCTGGCCGCCATCGAGGGCGCGCGTTCACACTGCCCGCGCAGTGGCAATGAACGGGGGCCAAGCATGGGCAATGCCGGCTTGTCGCCCTGTATCTGCGACCGATAGAATGGACGCCTCATGCAAATCGAATCGGAACTTTATTCAGCCCTGCTGGACGCCGGTGTTTCCAAGGAGAAAGCCGAGCGGGTGGCGGACGCACTTTCGAAATCGATTGACCAACGTTACGAGGCCCACAGCACCATGCTTGCCACAAAGTCCGACATTGAGGCGCTTCGCGCCGACGTGTTCAAGGCGCTCACGGATCAGACTTGGAAACTCGCAGGCATTGTCTTGGCTGGAATGGCCTTCGTCGTTGCCGCCCTCCGATTTGTGCCGTAGCCAAGCCAGGGCGACATGGAGCCGAATCCGGAGCGCGGGAACAATTCCTGGATCGACGAGATCCCCGACCGCCTGGCCGCCATCGAGGGCGCGCACCTGCTGCGCCGCCGCCGCGTGGTGCAGCCCGCGGGGGGCGCGCACCTGCTGGTTGATGGACAGCCCCTGCTGGCGTTTTGCAGCAACGACTACCTGGGCTTGGCCGGCCACCCGGCGCTGGCCGAGGCCGCGCGCCAGGCCACGCACCGCTATGGCCTGGGCTCGGGCGGCTCGCCCCTGGTCAGCGGGCACAGCGCCGCGAATGACGCACTGGAGCATGAACTCGCCGCCTTCGTGCAACTGCCCCGGGCGCTGTACTTCTACGCGGGCTACGCCACGAACACCGGAATCATCCCCGCGCTGGTAGGGAAGGGCGACGCGCTGTTTTCCGACGCGCTGAACCACGCTTGCCTGATCGACGGTGCGCGCCTGTCGCGCGCCACCATCGTGCGCTATCCGCACGCCGACTTGGCAGCGCTCGGGGCCGCGCTGGCCGCGAACCCCGCGCGGCGCAAGCTGGTCATCAGCGACGCCGTGTTCAGCATGGACGGCGACCTGATCGACATCCCCGCGTTGCTGGCCCTGTGCGAGCGCCACGACGCCCTGCTGCTGCTCGACGATGCGCACGGTTTTGGTGTGCTCGGTCCGCAGGGGCGTGGCAGCCTGGCGCAGGCGGGCCTCACGGGCGCCGCCGCAGCGCGGCGCGTTCTCTACATGGCCACGCTGGGAAAGGCCGCCGGTGTCGCAGGGGCCTTCGTCGCGGGCGACGCCACCCTCATCGAATGGCTATTGCAAGGAACGCGCAGCTACATCTTTGCCACCGCCGCCCCGCCGCTGCTGGCCAGCGCCCTGCGCCAGAGCCTGCGGCTCATGGCCGCGGCCGACGACCGGCGCGCGCAGTTGGACGCGCTCATCGCCCAGCTGCGCGAGGGGCTCGCCGCGCTGCCGCAGCACCTCAGCTGGCGGCTGTTGCCCTCGCAAACGCCCGTGCAGGCGCTGGTGGTCGGCCGCAGCGAAGACGCTCTGGCCCTGATGGACGGCCTGCGCGCCCGGGGTCTGTGGGTGCCTGCGATCCGCCCGCCCACCGTGCCGGCGGGAACGGCCCGGCTGCGCATCGCGCTGTCGGCCGCGCACACGGCGCACGACGTGCAGCAATTGCTGGACGCGCTGCACGCGGCGGCATCCGACCCCGCGCTGTGAGTGCGATCACCGCAGAGGGGAGGGCGCGTCCGCTGCCTTCGGGCCGTTGCCGTGCAGAACGCAGTAATCCACCAGCGCGTCGATTTCGTTGGATTTGTCGAAAACCGCGTCCACCCCCAGCTGCGCGCAGCGCATGCGCACGTCCGGTGTCGCGTAGTTGCTCAGCACCACCATCTTTTGCTCCGGGCGGCGCGCGCGGCAGGCGGCCAGAACCCCCAGGCCGCTGCCCTGGCGCAGAAACAGATCCACGATGGCCAGATCCCACTGGCCGCTGTGCGTCGTGAGCCACTCCTTGCCCGCGTCTTCGGTTTCGGCAATGCCTACGGCCTGCACCGATGCCAGTTCCTCCAGGGTAGCGATCAGGTTCTCCCGAATGGTCGTGTTGTCTTCGACGATGTAGATGCGCAGTTTCACGGGGGAGTCCAGTTTTTGGGCAATGCAAGGATGTGCAAGGACGCGGTGGACGGTTCTCGAATCCAGGCGTTCGAAGGCTCGGATTTTGCCAGCAGCGAGCAGGATCACCCTGTAGGAAAAGGTCTATTGCGCAGAGCACACCGGGCAGTCGGGAGCGCGCTGCACGCGCATGCTGCTCCACTGCATCGAGCGGCCGTCGAGCATCAATAGCCGCCCGGCCAGCGACTGGCCCATGCCCGCCAGCAGCTTCAGCGCTTCGGCAGCCTGCATGGCGCCGAGCACGCCGACCAGCGGGGCAAACACGCCCAGCGTGGAGCAGTGCGCTTCTTCAAAGTCGGCGTCCGGCGGGAAGATGCAGGCGTAGCACGGGGAGCGCGCGGTGCGCGGGTCAAGCACCGTGATCTGCGCGTCAAACCGGATCACCGCCCCCGCCACCAGGGGCCTGCCATGGCGCACGCAGGCGGCGTTCACGGCGTGGCGCGTGGCGTAGTTATCGCTGCAATCGAGCACGACGCTGGCCTCCCGGACCAGGCCGTCGAGCATGGCGGCATCCGCGCGGGCCGCGAGCGCCGTGATCTGCACCCCGGGGTTGATGGCCGCCATCGCCTCGGCCGCCGACTCCACCTTGGGCCTGCCCACCCGGGCCGTGGTGTGCGCGATCTGGCGTTGCAGATTCGTCAGGTCCACCACGTCGCCATCGACCAGCGTGATCCGGCCGACCCCCGCGGACGCGAGGTAGAGCGCCGCGGGCGAACCCAGCCCGCCGGCGCCGATGATCAGGGCATGCGCTGCCAGAATCCGTTCCTGCCCTTCGATGCCCACTTCATCGAGCAGGATGTGGCGCGAATAGCGCAGAAGCTGCTCGTCGGTCATGGGGGTCCGGGCAGCGCGGGGCTCAATTGCCTTTCTTTTCTTCCTTGCGCTCGGTCAAGGTCTTGCTCACGATCACGGTCTGGCCCTTGAGCTGGTTGAGCGCCTGCGCCAACTGGAAATCCTTGTCCGACCCGAACTCCGGGATCTTGCGCTCGGGGATCGGTTTCTTGGCTTCCTCCTCCATGCGCCTGCGTGCTTCCTCGCGGGCTTCTTCGCGCGCCGGGTCCTTTTCCTCCTCGCCCTGGCCGCTGCCCAGGTGCTTGTCGAGGTCGGCCTCGCGCATGCGCAGGGCGGCGAAGATGTTGCCCTCCTGCGACTCGTCGACCATGACGTCCGGCACGATTCCCTTGGCCTGTATCGACTTGCCGCTGGGGGTGTAGTAGCGCGCCGTGGTGAGCTTGATCCCGGTGTCGGGGCCCAGGGGACGCACCGTCTGCACCGAACCCTTGCCAAAGGTCTGGTTGCCCATGATGGTGGCGCGCTTGTGGTCCTGCAGGGCGCCGGCGACGATCTCGCTCGCCGAAGCCGAGCCCTCGTTGACCAACACCACGAGCGGGATCGATTTCAGGGCCTCCGGCAGGCGGCGCAGCGGGTCCGCGCTGCCACGGCGCTGGTAGAACTCGGGCGCGGCCTTGTAGGTGGCCTTGCTGTCGGCCAGCTGACCGTTGGTCGTGACCACGGTGATGTTTTTCGGCAGGAAGGCCGCCGAGATGGCCACTGCGGCGTCGAGCAGGCCCCCGGGGTCGTTGCGCAGATCCAGCACCAGGCCTTTGAGGTGGGGCTCCTGCTTGTAGACCTCTTCCACCTTGCGCACGAAGTCATCCACCGTGCGCTCCTGGAACTGCGAGAGGCGAATCCAGGCGTAGCCGGGCTCGATGACCCGGCCCTTGACGGACTGCGTCCGAATCTCTTCGCGCGTGATGTTCACGGGGAAGGTGCGGCTCTCGTCCCTGCGAAAGATGGTCAGCGTGACCCGGGTGTTGGGCTCGCCGCGCATGCGCTTGACGGCTTCGTTCAAGTTCAGGCCCTTGACGGCGGTGTCGTCGATCTTGGTGATCAGGTCGTTCGTCTTCAGGCCGGCGCGGAACGCGGGAGAGCCCTCGATGGGCGAGACGATCTTGATCAGACCGTCCTCCTGCGTGATCTCTATGCCCACGCCGACGAAGCGGCCGGACGTTCCTTCGCTGAATTCCTTGAAGGACTTTTTGTCGAAATACTGGGAGTGCGGATCAAGGCTGGACACCATTCCGGAGATGGCGTCGGTGATGAGCTTCTTGTCGTCCACGGGCTCGACGTAGTCGGTCTTCACCAGACCGAATACCGCCGACAACTGCTGGATTTCCTCCAGCGGCAAGGGCGCCATCGCGCCGCGCGCGCCCGATTGCAGCGACGCCGTGGTGAGCGCTCCCGCCACCGCGCCGATCGCTACCCACCCGGCAATTTTGAGATTCTGGCCCATACGACACCTTTTATCGCTTCATGCTTGATCAATTACACACCCTGGATGGGGCCGCTACCTGCTGCGCGCAGATGTTCGTTCGTTTATCGCAGGTTTCGGGCCGACCGGACAGGACCGCCCTTCTGCTTTGCGCGGGCTTCACGCGCGGCCTTGCGCCGCCACGGCCGCCGCAGCCTGCGCGGCCGCCTGCGCATCGCCCAGATAGTAATGGCGGATGGGCTGGAGGTCGGCGTCGAGCTCGTACACCAGCGGAATCCCGTTGGGAATGTTCAGACCCACGATGTCGCTCTCGGAGACGCCGTCGAGGTACTTCACCAGAGCCCGGATGGAGTTGCCGTGCGCGGCCACCAGCACGCGCCGGCCCGAGCGGATGGCGGGCGCCATGGCGTCGTTCCAGAAGGGCAGCACGCGGGCCACGGTGTCCTTGAGGCATTCGGTCAGGGGCACGCTGCCGGCCGCCAGCGCGGCGTAGCGGCGGTCAGCGCGCTCGCTGCGCGCATCGTCGGCTTGCAGTGCGGGGGGCGGCGTGTCGTAGCTGCGGCGCCACAGCAGCACCTGCTCGGCGCCGTATTGCCGGGCCATGTCGGCCTTGTTCAGCCCTTGCAGCGCGCCGTAGTGGCGCTCGTTCAGGCGCCAGTCCTTGAGCACCGGGAGCCAGCTGCAATCCATCGCGTCGAGCACGTGCCAGAGCGTGTGCACCGCGCGCCGGAGCACGCTGGTGAAGGCCAGGTCGAACGCCCAGCCCTCGGCCGCGAGCAGCCTGCCTGCCGAAAGGGCCTGCGACACGCCGGTGGGCGTGAGGTCAACGTCGGTCCAGCCGGTAAAGCGGTTTTCAAGGTTCCAGGTGGATTCGCCGTGGCGAATCAGAACGAGTTTGTGCATGGCTTGCCCCGGGAAAGGCGGGTCGCAAATCCATGCATTCTAAAATCGCGCCGTCCGCCAACCCAAGGAAGCCCCGTGAAATTTATTGTTGACAACTGGTATCTGCTCCTCCTCGCACTGGTTTCGGGCGGCATGCTGCTGTGGCCTGCGCTCAGGAACGTCAGCGGCAGCCAGCTGACACCCGCGGCTGCGGTGCAGTGCATCAACCGCGAAAAGGCCGTGGTCATCGACGTCTGCGGGGCCGAGGAATTTGCCGCAGGCCACGTGGGCGGCGCCAGGAACGTGCCCTTGGGCGAACTCGAGGAACGCCTGCCCGCGCTGGTGAAGAACAAGGCCCTGCCCGTCGTGCTGGTGTGCGCCAGCGGGGCCCGCGCCAAGCGCGCGGCGGCCATCGCCAGGAAGCTGGGCTACGAAAAGGCCCAGGCCATGGCGGGCGGCCTCAGGGCCTGGCGCGCGGCCAGCTTGCCGGTGGAAAAATGATCCCCTTGGGGTCGCCCGCGCGGCGGCCCGGGACACGCCCATTTACATGCGGCCGGGGGTCTTGCGCTAGCGTGGTGGAGAACTGTTCAGAGAAGGGATCGCCATGCAAACCGTGAAGATGTACACCACCGCCATTTGCCCCTACTGCATCCGGGCCAAGCAACTCCTCAAGTCCAGGGGCGTGGCGCAGATCGAAGAAATCCGCATCGACACCGACCCCACGGCGCGCGGGCACATGATGGAGCTCACCGGCCGCCGCACGGTGCCGCAGATCTTCATTGGCCAGACGCACGTGGGGGGCTACGACGACCTGCTGGCGCTCGACGGCCGCGGCGAACTCAACGCCCTGCTGGGCGCCGCCTGATGCTGCGCGCGGGCGCGCTGCATAATGCGACCCCATGTGCCCGCTGCGGGAGCCGCTCCCCGGCGGGTTTTGTTTTGCCCAAACCCAAGCTAGCAAAGAGACCGTCGCCATGGCCGATCAAGACAATGCCAACCCCGTATTCCAGATCCAGCGCATCTACCTCAAGGACATGTCGCTGGAGCAACCGCATTCGCCCGCCATCTTGCTCGAACAGGAGCAGCCCAGCGTGGACATCCAACTCGGCGTGGAAGCCAGCCCCGTGGCCGAGGGCATCTTCGAGGTGGCCGTGACCGCCACGGTGCAAACCAAGATCAAGGACAAGACCGTGTTCCTGGTCGAAGCCAAGCAGGCCGGCATCTTCGAGATCCGCAACGTCCCGCAAGACCAGATGGGTCCCATCATGGGCATTGCCTGCCCCCAGATCGTCTACCCCTACCTGCGCGGCAACGTGGCCGACGTGATCAACCGCGCGGGCTTTCCGCCCGTGCATCTGGCCGAAATCAACTTCCAGAGCATGTACGAACAGCAGCAGGCGCAGTCTGCCGACACGGCTGCGCCGACCACCGTGCAGTAATGCGGCCGGCCCGCCGGACGCCGCAGCGCCATCGGCCATGAAAATCGTGCTTCTTGGCGCCGGAGCCTGGGGCTCCGCGCTCGCCATGAGCGCCGCCCGGCACCCGGCGGGCCACGCTGTCACGCTCTGGGCGCGCGACGCCGCGCAGGCGCAGGGCATGCGTGCCGAGCGCTGCAACACGCGCTATCTGCCAGCCATCGCCTTCCCCCCGCGCTGCACATCGCCGACGGCGACCCCGCAGCGCTGCTGCCCGGCGCAGACCTGCTCATCGTGGCCACCCCCATGGCCGCGCTGCGCGGCATGCTGCAGGCGCTGCGCGGTTGCAGCGTTCCCGTGGCGTGGCTGTGCAAGGGATTCGAGGCGGCGCCGGAAAACGACCCCGGCGCGCATGGATTGCTGGCGCACGAGGTGCAGGCGCTGGTCGCTCCCGAACTCATGGCCGCAGCCTTCAGCGGCCCCAGCTTTGCCCAGGAGGTCGCCCTGGGCCAGCCCACGGCGCTGGTCGCGGCGAGCCCGCATTCCCGGGTGCGCGAGGCCCTGGTCCGGTCCTTCCACAGCCCCAGCCTGCGGGTGTATGCGAATGAAGACATCGTGGGGGTCGAGGTCGGCGGCGCGGTGAAGAACGTGCTGGCGATTGCCACGGGCCTGTGCGACGGCCTGGCCCTGGGGCTGAACGCCCGCGCGGCGCTCATCACCCGGGGCTTGGCCGAAATGACGCGGCTCGGTCTGGCGCTGGGCGCGCGGCCCGAGACCTTCATGGGCCTCTCGGGCCTGGGCGACCTGGTGCTCACGGCCACGGGCGCGTTGTCGCGCAACCGGCGCGTGGGCATGCGGCTGGCGCAGGGCAAGAGCCTTGCCCAAGCGCTGGAATCGCTGGGGCACGTGGCAGAGGGCGTCTACAGCGCGCGCACCGTGGCCCAGCGCGCGCACCGGCTGCGGGTGGACATGCCGATCACCCGGGCCGTCGTGGATTTGCTCGACGGCCGGCTCGGTCCCGCCGACGCCGTGGCGCTGCTGATGGGCCGCAGCCCGGCGTCGGAACCGGGGTGATTTGCGCCATTCGTGGCGGCTGGAAGCGGTTCAATCCGGGTCGGCGTGCGCAGCGGCTGCGCGCGCGCCCTTGCCCTTGCTGCGCGCGTCCTTCCTCGCTTGGCGCTTGGCGTCCTCGGCCACGGCGGTGGCGCGCCAAGTCTGGAATTCTTCGGGCGTCTCCAGCGTGATGCGCCCCAGGAGGGCGCTGCGAAAGTCGGTGAGCACGATCCCGGCGGTCTTGGGCAGGTCCACCCGCCCGCCACCCTGCACGGCGCCGCGCCGCCTGCCAATCGCCTGGAGCAGGTCGGCGTCGTGCATGCCGGTCAGCGCGTGCGCGTTCAGACCCAGCTTGTAGCGCGCCTCCAACCGGGGGGCGTAGTGCGCTTGCAGACGGCGCAGCAAATGCAGCGCCACCAGCTCATCGTCGTAGGCATTGCGGCCCATGGCGCCGCTGGCGGCCAGGTGGAGGCCGCTTTCGGGAACGCCGATGCGCGGCCACAGCATGCCGGGCGTGTCCCACAGGTAGAAGTCGTCGGCCAGCGTGATGCGCTGCTCCTGCCGGGTGATTCCGGCCTCGTCACCCGTCTTGGCCTGGCGCTTGTCGCTCAGGGTGTTGATGAGCGTGGATTTGCCCACGTTGGGAACGCCGCAGATCAGCACCCGCAGGGGCTTGGCCATTCCACCCCGCCCGGGCGCGAGCAGCCGGCAGTCGGCAATGAGCTTGCGCGCCGGTGCGCCAGCGCAGGCGTCCAGCGCCACGGCGCGGGTGCCGTCCTGCGCCGCGTACCAGTCGATCCATAGCGCCGTGCGCACGGGGTCGGCCAAGTCCTGCTTGTTGAGCAGCTTAAGCGTGGGCCGGTGGCCCGTGAGCTCGCGCAGCAGCGGGTTGGCGCTCGATCCCGGCAGGCGCGCGTCGAGCACCTCGATCACCACGTCGATGCCCTCGACGCGCCCGGTGATGGCTTTGCGGGTCAGGTGCATATGGCCTGGGAACCATTGGATGGACATGCGCGGGGGGCTTTCTTCTTCGTTCAGGAAATGGACCCGAGGATAAACGCGCTGCGCCTGCATGAGAAACGCGGCATGGCAGCGTTCCCCAGTTCAAGAGCACGCTGGCACAGCCCGTGCAACGTGCGCCATGTGCGCGAACTGACCTGCGCGCAAGAGCAACTCGGGCAGGACTGGGCGGGTGACTTGATCGAGGTGCTGCTTCACCCAAGCCTGTTAGCCTTGCGCCGCGCAGCGAAGCCGCTGCCCGTGTTCAGCACACGCATCCATGTTCGCCAAAGGAGAGGCCGCCTTGTCATTCACCGCAGAGGAATCCGGTTGTGCACCGATGAGTCGCAGCGAACTGCTGCGGGCTTGCCACTACTGGACGGGCATCGAATACTTCAACCTGACCGAGGCGCCCGAGGAGGACGAAAAAAAACGTGTCTGGCGCATCGAACTCAACGCTGACCTGCCGTGGATTGACCCGGATCGCCGCAAGCGCCTGTGGGCGCCCAAGGGTTACGAAACCAAGCTGCTCGCCTTTCTCGGCGTGATGGATATTCGGCAGGTGACTGCTGATTTGCGCACGCTGCTCGGCGCATCACCGGTGGACCCGCGCAAGATGCGTTCTGCCGGCGACACACCGATGATGGTGCTCCAGCTCAACGCCGATGGCTTCGTCACCGGCGAAGTCTTCATCTCCTCGTTGCCCTGGGCGATGGGTCGTGTCGCGCGTGGCGGCAGCATGGCCGACTTCAGCGGATTCGGGGGCGTCTGCGACGGCCTCAAATCGCAGGTGAGGGCCTTGCTCGTGAAGCGCTTGCTGATTTCAGAGCAGGACGATGACAAGGCCAAGCCGGACGGCCCGGATCCAGCGAATCAGGAAGGCAGCGAACGCCTGAGGCCGTTGACCGTCGAGGACGTGCCGCACGTACTGGCGCTGGTGCAGGACGCACTGGGTTGGCGTCCGACCCATGCGCCCACTCTGCTTCAGATTCAGGCGCGGCTGGTGAAGATGTCCGAGTCGGACTCGATGGACGACACCACCCTCTTCAATTCCTTCGTGGCCGAGGACATCCGGATCGTTTGCGGCGAGTTGGCGCAGGGGCACTGCGGGCCTGCCTTGGCGGGCTACTTGCGGGGCCGACGTGCGCCAGACAGGTTCGATTTGCGCGATGGCGATCCCCAGGGTGGCCGTGGCGAGCTGCTCGCTGCCGTGCAGCCGACGCGCATGCCTGCCGGGTGCTGGCCTGACAAGAAACTCGTCATGGCCCAGCAGTTCGCCGTCAACAAGATTGCGAACACGCTGCTGCCCGAGTCCGGCATCTATTCGGTCAACGGGCCGCCAGGCACGGGAAAAACCACGCTGTTGCGCGATGTGGTGGCTGCCGTCGTGGTGGAGCGGGCACGGCGAATGACAGCGTTTGAACGACCGCTGAATGCCATGGGCTCGTCCATCAAGCTCGAAGGTGAATACCGCTACGGCACTCCGAGGGCGATCGACGCGAGCCTGTGCGGCTTGGGCATCGTCGTCGCGTCGTCGAATAACGGCGCGGTCGAAAACGTGACCAAGGAGCTGCCGATGGCGAGCGATGCACTGAACCAGTTCGGGTTGGACTACTTCTCCATCGTCGCCGACTCCGTGGCCTGCGGCAAGCGCGAGAAAGTTCGACCCGCCAAGCGCCGGAATTGGGGCCTGATCGCCGCCGTGCTTGGCAGCGCCTCGCGTCGTCGGTCGTTCGCCGAACGATTCTGGTGGGAGGACACGCCGAAGCCGGACACCGAACCCGATCCGCTGCGTTTGCGCAGCCTTCCAGGTGTCATGAAGGAAGGCTTGCACGGGGCGAAGCCCTGGGCCGAAGCGAGAAGGAATTTCAACGCTGCGCTGCGTGCAGCGCAGGAGCGGGCCGCACACGTTGAACAGGCCGCAGGCAAGGCGATACGATGCGCCGCGCTGGATGAGGCCCACGCGGAGGTTCGTCGCGGTATCGACACCGCCAAAGCGCAGTGCGCTGCGCTGAAGCAAGCGGCGCACG
>NZ_AFAL01000030.1 GCF_000193225.1 Verminephrobacter aporrectodeae subsp. tuberculatae At4
CCCGCGCGCGCCCGCGCGCTGGCTGCCGTACAGACCCCGCGGCGCGGCGATGCGGGGGTGCGGCAGGCCGGCCACGCCCTCGGCGGCGGCGGCCCGATCGACCAGCTGCACGGGGCTGCACACCAGGTCTTCCAGCGCCATGCCCGCGTCGGCGATGCGGTTCACGAAGGAGGTATTCGCACCGTTCTCCAGCAGGCGGCGCACCAGGTAGGCGAGCAGCGTTTCGTGCGGGCCCACGGGCGCGTAGATGCGGCAGGGGCGGTCCAGCCGGCCCGCGGTGCTGCTGCCCACCACCTGCTCGTACAGCGCCTCGCCCATGCCGTACAGGCACTGGAACTCGTACTGCCCGGCGTGGTAGTCCGGGCCCGCGAGCTGGTAGACGCTGGCCAGGGTTTGCGCGTTGTGCGTGGCAAATTGCGGGTAGACGGCGTCGGGCGCGTCGAGCAGCCTGCGCGCGCAGGCGATGTACGAGATATCGGTGTGCGCCTTGCGCGTGTAGACCGGGTAGTCGTCGAGCCCATCGACCTGGGCGCGCTTGATCTCGCTGTCCCAGTAAGCGCCCTTGACCAGCCGCAGCATCAGGCGGCGGCGCGTGCGGCGGGCCAGGGCGATGAGCCAGTCGATGACGAACGGGCAGCGCTTCTGGTACGCCTGAACCACAAAGCCGACGCCGTCCCAGCCTGCAAGGTCGGGCGCGTGGCACAGGCGGTCGAGCAGGTCGAGCGAGAGATCCAGCCGGTCGGCCTCTTCGGCGTCGATGTTCAGGCCGATGTCGTAGCCGCGCGCCAGCGTGCCCAGGCGCAGCAGCCGCGGGTACAGCTCGTCCATCACCCGGGCCCACTGCGCGCGGCCGTAGCGCGGGTGCAGGGCCGAGAGCTTGATCGAGATTCCCGGGCCCGCGTGGATTCCGCGCCCGGCAGCGCTCTTGCCGATGGCGTGGATCGCCTGCTCGTACAGGGCGCAGTAGCGCGCGGCGTCTGCGGCGGTGAGCGCGGCCTCGCCGAGCATGTCGTAGGAATGGCGAAAGCCCTTGCCCTGCATCGCGCGGGAGTTGAGCAGGGCCTGCTCGATGGTCTCGCCGGTCACGAACTGCTCGCCCATCATGCGCACGCTCAGGTCCACGCCCTTGCGGATCAGGGGTTCGCCGCCCCGGGCGATCAGGCGGCCCAGCGCCGCGCTCAGCGTGCCTTCGCTGTGCGTGGCCACCAGCCTGCCGGTGAGCAGCAGGCCCCAGGTCGCAGCGTTCACGAACAGCGAGGGGCTCTTGCCCAGATGCGACTCCCACTGGCCGTGGCTGATCTTGTCGCGGATCAGCGCGTCGCGCGTGGCCCGGTCGGGGATGCGCAGCAGCGCCTCGGCCAGGCACATCAGCGCCACGCCCTCCTGCGAGGACAGTGAAAACTCCTGCAGCAGCCCCTGCACGACGCCACCGCCGGCGCGCTGGCGCAGCGCGCCGGCAAGGCGCAGCGCCAGCTGCCCGGCCGCTTGCGCGAGATCCTCGGGCAGGCGCGCCTGCTCCAGCAGCGGGGCCAGGGCCTCGGGCTCCGGGCGGCGGCAGGCGGCGCCGATGGCGGCGCGCAGCGGGTCGTCCAGTGGCGCGCGCGCGGCGAAATCGGCAAAGGGCAAGGGGGCTGCGGGCTGCGTCATGGCGGTGTCCTTCTGCGGCGCCGGGTCTGTCGGGCCCGGCGCATGCGATGATCGCCGGACTCGAGGCGAATGAATATCCAAAAATCACCCGCTGCACAGAGAAATTCACCAGCGTCCATGGCAAACGACACCGATCTGGACCGGATCGACCGCAAGATCCTGTCGATCCTGCAGCAAGACGGCCGCATCGCCAACCTCAAACTGGCCGAGGCGGTGGCGCTGTCGCCCACGGCCGTGCTGGCGCGCGTGCAGCGCCTCACACGCGAGGGCTTCATCCGGGGCTACGAGGCGCGACTCGATCCCCTGAAACTGGGCGCGGGCATGCTGGTCTTCGTCGAGGTGCTGCTCGACCGCACCACGCCGAATGTGTTCGAGCAATTCAAGGCCGCCGTGCAGGCGCACCCCGAGATCATGGAATGCCATATGGTCGCGGGCGGCTTCGACTACCTGCTCAAAACGCGCTCCGCCGACATGAACGCCTACCGCTTGTTCGCGGGCAATGTGCTGTGGCAACTGCCCGGCGTGCGCGAGACGCGCACCTACGCGGTGATGGAGGAGGTCAAGCACAGCAACCACCTGCATCTGCGCTGAGAATCTGCTCGCATGCGCGCCGCAACCAATCCATTGCCATGGCCATGAACTGGAACAACATCCGATTCTTCATGGCCACCGCCCGCGCGGGTTCATTGACCCTGGCGGCCCGGCAAATGAACACCAGCCTGGCAACGCTGTCGCGCCGCCTGGCCGCGCTGGATGAGGAATGCGGCGTTGTCCTGTTCGCGCGCACGCACGCAGGCTACAGCCTGACCCGGGATGGCCAGGCGTTGTGGAAGCGTTGCTTGTCCATCGAGGATGCATTCACGGCATTGGAGCAATCCCTGCCCGCCGCCCAAGCGGACACGTTCGGTCTCGTCCAGGTTGCCACCAGCGCGAATCTCGCCAACCTTGTTTTGCTGCCTGCCTTGGCCCGGCTGTGGGCCACGCACCCCCGAATCGACGTTGAATTTTGCACCGGCGTGCAGCCGATGGCCCTGCACGGGCGCGAAGCGGATATGGCCGTTCGCCTCTCCACGCCAAGTACGGGGAATTTCAAGGTCCGGGTGGTCGGCAGACAGGCCCACGCGCTTTACGCAAGCCACGCGCTGGTGGCGGATGAAGCCAGCCACGCCGAGATCGGGATCGTGGGCTGGCCCACGGACTTTTCAGACCTGCCGATCGTCCGCGCCGCAGCGGCGCACCGCCATTGGCGCAAGCCACGCCTGCGGCTCAACACCTTGCAGGGGCATGTCGCGGCTGCGCGGGCCGGCCTTGGCTTGGCCTATCTGCCATGCTTCGTGGGCGACCTCTGCCCCGATCTTTCTCGCGTTGATGGGCCAGATGGCCTGCTCACGCAGAACATCTACCTGGTTCTGCACAATGACGCGACGCAGACGCGCCGCGTGCGCGTGGTTGCGGATTTCATTATCGACACACTCCGTGTCGCCGGGCCACGGCTTCTTGGTATCAGGGACGAATGAAACGCACCAGCGCAAAAACAGCGCCCATCAAAGCCAGTGTGAGCCATGCGAAGGGAATCAGGGAGTGGACATCCAGCAGCGACGATATTCCCATGACGCCGGCGGAAATCAACATCAACGAGAAGCCGAGCAGCGAACTGGCCAGCCCTGCAAGGTGTGGAAACGCCGAGACTCCCAGCGCCATGAGATTCGGGTACATCACACCGCTGAAAAATACGACGCACGCGAAGGGCAGCACCAACGCCCAGAGCCTGAGGTCAAAGCCGATGGCCAGCGTTACTTGAATCACAGCAGCCACCAATGCCAGTGCCGAAGCAAGCGCGAATTTGCGCGCGGTCGTGATGCTTCGGGCAAGCAGGCGGTTGGAAAAAACGCCCCCGAAATACACGGCGCCCAGAACCAGGGCCACGGCACCAAACCCCTGCGGACCGTATCCCATCACGGTCTGGACCATGAACGGCGCGACCAAGTTGAAAGACAAAAGTGCTCCGTAGCACAGCCCCATGGCCATGAAAATGAGAATGAAGCGCAGCGTGCCATATATTTCTACGACTCCGCGCGCGATGGTGCTGGCACTCAACGGGAGCAGCCGTCGATTGGTCTCCTTCATTACCCCGACGACGAGGCCCAACAGAACGATTGCGTAGACCGCGAGAAAGACCAGCGAGTAACGCCAGCCGACGGAGGTCTGGAAGGTCGCGCCAAGCACGGGCGCAATGACCGGACCAACGCCCCAAGCAATCACCATATAGGTCAGCACCTGTGCCAGCTTCGGCCCCTGGAAACGGTCGGCAGCGATCGCCCGCATGAGCACAGAAGCTGCCGTGACGCCGATCCCCTGCACCACGCGCCCCACGACGAACCAGGTGATTGTTTGCGCGAGGATCGAGATCGCTGATCCGCAGAGGAACAGGAGAATCCCGGAAATCAACGCACGGCGGCGCCCGAAGCTGTCGGAAACCGGGCCGTAGATCAGCTGGCCCGCTGCAAATGCCACCAGGTAAAGCGTCACGCTCCATTGCACCGTCGTCCGATCCACGGCGAACTCCGACGCCATCAGCGGCAGTGACGGCACGAAGATATCAATCGCCATTTGTCCAATCGGCGCCAGAGCGACGATGAGAAACGCGAGGAAGTTTGCATACCAAGGTTTCTCGGCCTGGGGGCTGGATGGGGTCAAGGGGATTTCCGTCATCTGAGGATTCTCCGGTTGCGTGCCCGTGCGACGGCAACGAGCGATGGGTCATGGGGAACGACGCCGGGATAAGTGCATCACGGAGAATATGTTTTTTGACGCGATTAACGTCTCATCGACACCAAAGAACGCCACGACATGTCATGGTGAAATCTCCAGCAAGATGTTGGTCCACGATAATCCCGCACTGGCATCAGAAATTCAGAAAATGCAAGAAGACCGACAAGCTTGCAGCAACGAATGATACGCGTCAAATAGGGCGGAAGGTATGGAAGAAATCGGAAACCAGATTTTCAGAATGGATGGGCCTTTTTCTTGCACATCAATGGGTGATGCAGCCAGCCCGCGGATGGGTGGCGCACGTCAAGATAATGGACTCCTCATTCGCGCAGCCATTGGTTGAATGCCTTGCGCGCGCATGCATGCATGCATTTTGATGACCGAGCAGGAGGCCTCCATCTCATGACGAACCGGATCGCACCCATTGCCAGCACCAGCTGCGGCAGCTGGCGGCAAGACAGGGCTGGGCCGTGGCCGTCAACTACTGCGAGAACCGTGCGGCGGCGCAGGCGGCGGGGGAGCGCCATCGCCGCCATGTTCCATGGCCGTTGACGAACGGCTGGGTCGCATCACGGCGCTGGTGAACAACGCAGGGGTGGTGGGCATGCCGGCGGCCCAGGGTGGACGCGATGCGCACGGCGCGCCTGCGCCGTGTGAGCCCGCGGCACGGGGGGCGCATCGTCAACGTCTCAAGCGCCGCAGTTGGGCAGGGCACTCCAGTTTGTCAACTACGCAGCAGGCAAGGGCGCCATCGACAACACGGGTCCGCTGCAGCGTTGCTGACCCTCTTGCACTTGGCTGGCCAAGCGCGGACGGCCAGCAAACCCCGAGGCAACTCAGGTGCTGTCGCTATCGCCGTCGCTGCTGCCAGTGCTACGCACCGCATCATCGGCAGCGTGGGCGCGTGCGATCGCCAGGATCACGTCGCGCGCCAAGTGCCGCTTGGGTACGGGCAGGCGCAGATAGATCTCGAACAGCTCGCGGTCCTGGTAGCCCAGGCCGGAGTGCCATTGCACCGGCGGTCGCTCGCGCGTGCGCAGGGGCTGCCCTTCACCGTAGCTCAGCTGGTGCACGGGCACCTGTAACCATTCGGCGAGCGTGGCGAGCTTCCGGTGGTCCGGCATGGTTTCGCCCATCAACCATCGGCGCACGCCGTGCAAGGTCATGGGTTTTCCCCAGTACCGGGTATTGAATTC
>NZ_AFAL01000029.1 GCF_000193225.1 Verminephrobacter aporrectodeae subsp. tuberculatae At4
GGGCTGAGTAGTTACGTTTGGTGACGGTCGAAATGAGCTAAGGCTCGCACACGGAGGCAGATCGACGCGTTGCCAGTCGCCCGAAGGAAAGGACGGACAGCAAGATCATCGCGCTGCAGGCCAGCAGGAACGGTGCCCTCCAATGCCATTGGTAAAGCAGTGTGAACGTCAGGGGAGATACGACGCTCGCCATGCCTTGTGCGGCGGCGAGCGTGCCGGCGGCCAGGCCCTGTTCATTCGTTCCCACCGCGTTGGCGGCCAACACCTGGGCCGAGGGGATGAGCATGCCCAGTCCCGCTGCCGCAATACTGTAGCTGGCCAACAATCCGAGTGAGGTCGAGGTCAGCAGCAAGGGCGCGAAACCAGCGGCGGCCAGCAGCGCGCCCAGCGCGATCATTCGCAGCTGTGGCACCCGGTGCAGGCGTGCGACCAGCAACTGGGTGACGATCAGGGTGACGCCAACCCCTGCCATGGTCTGTCCGGCGACCCGGGCACCGTCGTGCGCGTTCAACGCCAAGCGGTCCATGGCATAAAACCCGACGCACATCTGCGCGGCAATGATGGTGCAGGCTGCCAGGAACATGGTGATGGCTGGCAGCCGGATCCTGGGATCGGTGCAGGTCAACGCGGACTCTTCGTCCTGCTGCTGCGCCGCAGTTGCCGGTACCTTGATCCATAGCAGCAGGCAGGCGGACAAGGGCAGGATCGTGGCCAGATACATCGGCAGGCTGAGGTGACGCACAGCCAGAACGCCGGCAAGCAAAGGCCCCAACACCATGCCCACGGCGTTGGCCGCGCCCAGCTTGGCCATGGCGCCGCCGCGCTCGTCAGACGGAAAGCGGTCCGCCAACCAAGCAGCGCTGACGACCGGGATCGCAGCATAGAACAGCCCCATCAGACCGCGAACGAAAATCAGCAGCACCAGCAATACCGGCAGCGACCAGGCCATCCGCTGCGCCATGTCGAAGTAGCCTGCCAGCGCCAGGAAGGACAAGGAGAAGCCCAGCAGAGAGCACAGCAATACAGGCTTGCGCCCACGCACGTCGCTGAGCCGTCCCCAACGGCGGGCACTGATCACCCACAGGACACCGGCCATGGTGACGGCCAGTCCACCATGCCACTCGGCGAGCCGCAGCGTGCGGACCAGCGGCCCTACGACTGCCACGAACGACATCAGCGCGGCAATGCACAGGCTGTTGATGATGAGGATGGATCGGAAGGCTGGCATCTCGTCAAATCTCCTCCGACTGGAAGATCGGCGTGACGGTCTCAGAGGCGGCCGGAAGGAATCCGCGCTTGACCAATTGCTCCACCGTGCGCCAAAGCAGCGACTCATCCATTACGGGCAGTCGAATGTTCAATTGGTCGAGCCGCTCCAGTGTCTTGCTTTTGTTCAGCGGGAAGAAGTGCGGGTATTCGAGCCAGCTATCCCCCAGCAAGGGAAGTACCTTCTGCCACTCGGTTCGCTGGCCCAACTCCACGGTGTATCTGCCGAATTCCTGAGACCAGTCCGCACCGGACAGAATTCGCGCGGGATAGCCCTTGCGGCGAAGCAACCCGGCCACTTCGCGCCAGTTCCAGATACCCGGATTGGAAACATGCCAGACCTGCCCCAGCGAGGAGGATGACTTGGCCAACGCGATCACCGCATCGACAGCCTGGTCGACGGGAACCAAGTCGATGGGCCTGGGACTGTCCGGAATGATGCCGACAGTCATTGCCAGCTTGAACAATTGCCACATCATGTCTTCCGGATTGGCCTGGTGCTTGGCGCTGTCTCCGCTGACCGTTGTCATGCGCATGGCGGAGCATGGAATTCCGCGGTCGATGGCCCGGCGGATCATGGTGTCACTGACCCAACGGGCCTGAAGATAGCCATTCGGCAGGCCTTGCCAGTTGGGCAGGGGGTCGTCTTCCCGCACGCTCGGACTGTCACTTCTGGCCAGGGAATGGTCGATCACGCCGAGGCTGCCGATGAAGTGCAGCGGCTTGGTGCGTACTGTCGTTGCCAGTTCCAGTATCGTCGCCGTGGACATTGCGTTGGTCGCACGCAGGCGTTCATAGGGTGCCACGAAGTTGATCTCCACGCCGGTATGGAAGAGTACATGGCAATCACTCGCCAATGCCGTCCAGTCTTGCGGGGATAGGCCGAAGTGCTTTTCCCCGAGGTCACCTGCCACGGGATGCAGCCGTGCTGCGTACGCCGGCTTCCAGAGATCGAAGTGCCGAAGATGCTTGATCAGCCAATCTCCGGCATCCTCCATGTTTATGCCGGGTGCAAGGCAAAGGACGGTGACACCGGAGTCGTCCAGCAGGCGTGCGAGTAACCATGCGTTGATGAAGCCCTGCACGCCGGACAGGAAGACACGGATCGAACCCTCCGGCCATGGTTCTGCTTTTTGTGGCAAAGGCCGTATGCTGTCCGCGCATGCCGCATCTTGGTCCAGGTCATGTCCGGCCTTTACGCCAAATGCCGTTTTCAGCACGGGCTGAGCTCCCCGCCGGTACTGCTGGATGAGAAGCGATTGCTGGCGAATGGTTGGCGCTTCAAAAGCCGCCCGTATCGGGTACGACGGCACCTGAAAGGTCTTTCGAATCGCAAAGCACAATTGCGTCATGCTGATGGAGTTGCCTCCAGCGGCGAAGAAATCCTCGTCAATCCCGACGGAATCCAAGCCCAGAACGTCCTTCCAGAGGCCCGCAATGGTCTCTTGGTCGGCGTTCCGAGGCGGGACATGAGCGAGTTCGTCGTTCAGACCTTCCGGTGCTTGGTAACGCAGGGCCCGACGATTCAGTTTTCCACTGGAATTGCGGGGCAGGTCCTGCACGACCTGCCAGTGCCCCGGAATTTGCCCGGATGCCAACTGCTGCCTCAGCCTGGCCTTGAGTTCCGAGATCAGCTTTCCGATACGCTCACCAGTCTCACGGGTGGCAATATGCGCCGTAAGTACGGCGTGTCCGCTGGCATTCACGTGGCACGCCACGGCCGCATCGTCCACACCGGTGCAGGACTTGAGGATGGCCTCAATCTCCGCGGGCTCGATACGCACTCCATTGAACTTGATCTGATCGTCGCTGCGTCCGTGATAACGCAGTTCGCCATCCTCGCCTTGGGAAATAAGGTCCCCTGTGGCATACATTCTGGCCTCGTTACCCAGTGTCTCAATCACTTGGAACCGTGCGTCTGTGCCCGCCCGATCACCTCGATAGTCGATTGCCAGGCAATCTCCTCCCAGATAGAGCTCACCGATGGCTCCGGGTGGTAGCGGACGTTGGTTTGTATCGAGAATGGCCCCTTCAAGCCCAGGCAGCAGCCTGCCGAGCGGAACAGCGCTTTCCTCTCCTGGGCGCCATCCGGAGCAATCGAAGACGCATGCATCTGCCATGACTTCCGACGATCCATAGAGGTTCAGGATGCGTGCATTCGGAAAATAGCACCGCGCCCGCTCCAACAATGCTGCCGGGAACCGCTCGCCGCTCACCTGCAGAATCCGCAACTGCTCCAGGGGGGAGGGCATGACACGCAAGAGGCTGTCTAGAACGGATGGCGTGATCACCAGACGGGTGGCGTGGTGCTGACTCAGCATGGCGTGCAACTGTTGCAGGTCAAGGCATTGGTCAGGTGCGAGCGCGACCAGGCGGTAACCGGACA
>NZ_AFAL01000028.1 GCF_000193225.1 Verminephrobacter aporrectodeae subsp. tuberculatae At4
CCTCGGGCACGGTGCGCAGGCTGCGGCTCGGCTCCGCCGGCCATGCGGATGCGGCGCCGCAGGATGGCGCCGCCGCGTTGCAGGTCGTGCTGGCCGAGCAGCGCGGCGCCGACCGCTGGTACGAGCTGGCGCGCTTTGAACTGGTGGAAGACCTGCGCGCAGAGGCCCCCGCCGTGGTGCGCGCGCTGGAGCAGGCCGGCGTCACGGTGCAACTGCTGTCCGGCGACCGGACGCAGGCGGTGCAGCGCGTCGCGGCGCAGGCGGGAATTGCCCGGGCGCAGGGCGGGTGCACGCCGCAGGACAAGCTGGTCGCGCTGCAGGCCTTGCAGTCCGCTGGCCGCCGTGTGGCGATGGTCGGCGACGGCCTGAACGATGCCCCGGTGCTCGCCGGTGCCCATGTGTCGTTCGCCTTTGGCCGCGCCGTGCCGCTGGCCCAGTCGCGCGCCGATTTCGTGGTGCTCGGCGACAGCCTGGAGCGGGTGCCGCAGACCCTGTTGCTGGCGCGTCGCAGCCTGCAGGTGGTGCGTCAGAACCTGTGCTGGGCCGCGGCGTACAACGCGCTGTGCGTTCCCCTGGCGCTCGCGGGCCAGATGCCGGCCTGGCTCGCCGGCCTGGGCATGGCGCTCAGTTCGCTGCTGGTGGTGCTCAACGCCGCGCGCCTGGCGCGCGCGCTGCCCACGGGCACCAGCGCCGATACCAGCGGCGCCGATTTTTCCAAGACCTCCCGGGAGCCCCTCTGATGGACATCCTCTACCTCCTGATCCCGCTCTCCGTGGTGCTGGTGCTGATGATTCTGGCGGGGCTGTGGTGGGCGGTGCACCACGGCCAGTTCGAGAGCCTGGAGCAGGAAGGCGAGCGCATTCTCCAGGACGGTTGACTTGGGTCAATGTCTGTCTGGCCGGATTCCCGCACACTTCGATCGCAATAATGATGAGGTGCCCGATGGATGCTCGAAAAACAGATGCCGCGCATTACAACGATACGGTGGTGCGGCAGTTCTCCGTGATGGCCGTGGTCTGGGGCGTGGTGGGCATGCTGGTGGGCGTGCTCATCGCCGCGCAGCTCGCCTGGCCGGAGCTCAACTTCGGCATTCCCTGGCTCAGCTACGGGCGCCTGCGCCCCCTGCACACGAACGCGGTGATCTTTGCGTTTGGCGGCTGCACGCTGTTTGCCAGCAGCTACTACGTGGTGCAGCGCACCAGCCAGGTGTCGCTGTTTGCCGGGCGGCTCGCGGCGTTCACCTTCTGGGGCTGGCAGTTGGTCATCCTGGCGGCGGCCATCAGCCTGCCGCTGGGCTATAGCACGGGCAAGGAATACGCCGAGCTCGAATGGCCCATCGACATCCTGATCACGCTCGTCTGGGTGGCCTACGCCATCGTGTTCTTCGGCACCATCGGCACGCGCAAGGTCCGGCACATCTACGTTGCGAACTGGTTCTTTGGCGCGTTCATCCTGGCCGTGGCGCTGCTCCACGTGGTCAATAGCGCGGAGGTCCCGGCGGGCTTCATGAAGAGCTACTCGGCGTACGCCGGCGTGCAGGACGCGATGGTCCAGTGGTGGTACGGCCACAACGCCGTGGGCTTCTTCCTCACCGCAGGCTTCCTCGGGATGATGTATTACTTCATCCCCAAGCAGGCGGGGCGCCCGGTGTACAGCTACCGCCTGTCCATCGTCCACTTCTGGGCGCTGATCTTCACCTACATGTGGGCCGGTCCGCACCACCTGCACTACACCGCGTTGCCCGACTGGACGCAATCGCTGGGCATGGTGTTCTCGCTGATCCTGCTCGCGCCCAGCTGGGGCGGGATGATCAACGGCGTCATGACCCTGTCGGGCGCCTGGCACAAGCTGCGCGACGACCCCATCCTGCGCTTTCTGATCGTGTCGCTGTCGTTCTACGGCATGTCCACGTTCGAGGGGCCGATGATGTCCATCAAGACCGTGAACGCGCTGAGCCACTACACCGACTGGACCGTGGGCCACGTGCACTCGGGCGCGCTGGGCTGGGTCGGGCTGATCTCCATGGGGTCGCTGTACTACCTGGTTCCGCGCCTGTTCGGCAGGGAGAAAATGCACTCGATCCAGGCCATCGAGCTGCATTTCTGGATGGCCACCGTCGGCATCGTGCTGTACATCGCGGCCATGTGGATCGCCGGTGTCATGCAGGGCCTGATGTGGCGCGCAATCAACCCCGACGGAACGCTCAGCTACAGCTTCGTGGAAGGCGTCAAGGCGAGCTATCCGTTCTACGTGGTGCGCACCGTCGGCGGCCTGCTGTACCTCGGCGGAATGCTGGTCATGGCCTGGAACGTCTGGCTGACCGCGATCGGTGGCCGCTCGGCCAAGGCGCTCATTCCTGCCGTGCACGCGGCGCAGGCCTGAGACCCAAGGAGCCAGACCATGTCCAGCCACGACACATCCGACAACGCATCCGCTGCGACCGGCTTTCGCCACGAAAAGGTCGAGACCAGCAACTTCCTGCTGATCGTGCTGATCCTGCTGGTGATCGCCATTGGCGGCCTGGTGGAGATCCTGCCGCTGTTCTTCCAGAAGTCCACGACCGAGCCGATCGCGGGCCTCAAGCCCTACGACGCCATGCAGCTCGCGGGCCGCGACATCTACATCCGCGAAGGCTGCTACAACTGCCATTCGCAGATGATCCGGCCGCTGCGCGCCGAGACGCTGCGCTACGGCCACTACTCCGTCGCCGGCGAGTTCGTCTACGACCACCCCTTCCAGTGGGGCAGCAAGCGCACCGGGCCGGACCTGCACCGTGTGGGCGGCAGGTACAGCGATGAATGGCATCGCATCCACCTGACGAATCCGCGCGACCTGGTTCCCGAGTCGAACATGCCGGCCTACCCCTGGCTGGAGAAGAGCCAGCTCGACCCGGGCCAGCTCGCGCCGCGCATGCAGGCCCTGCGCACCGTGGGCGTTCCCTATACCGACGCGCAGATCGCCGCGGCGGCGGACGAGGTCAGGGGGAAGTCCGAGTTGGACGCGCTCATCGCCTACCTGCAGGTCCTGGGGCGCACGCTCAAGTGAAAGGAAAGATTCGCCATGGACATCACCACATTGCGCATCGTCGCCACGCTGGCATCGATGGCCTGCTTCCTGGGAATCTGGGTCTGGGCCTACCGGGGCCGCAACCGGTCGCGGTTTGAAGAGGCGGCCCGGCTGCCTTTCGAGCAGGACTGAACTTCCGCAGAACACCCCGAGAAAACACCCCATGAGTGACTTCAAGAGCAATTTCTGGCCGCTCTTCGTGGCCGCGCTGACCCTGATCGGCATCGTCGCCTGCATGGTGCTGCTCTGGATGGCCGGACGCAAGAAGGTGTCCGCCGGCAGCGACAACACCACCGGCCATGTCTGGGACACGGACCTGGTCGAGATGAACAACCCCCTGCCGCGCTGGTGGGTGTGGCTGTTCGTGATCACCGTCGTGTTCAGCCTCGGCTACCTGGTCGCGTACCCCGGCCTGGGCAATTTTGCGGGCCAGCTGGGCTGGACCCAGAAGAACCAGTACGAGGCCGAAATGGCGCAGGCCAGGACGGTGCTCGAGCCCCTGTACGCACGCTTTGCCACGATGAAACCCGAAGACATGGCGCGCGACCCGCAGGCGCAGGCGATCGGCGAGCGGCTGTTCATGAACCATTGCGCCCAATGCCATGGATCGGACGCGCGTGGCAGCAAGGGCTTTCCGAACCTGACGGACGGCGACTGGCTGCACGGCGGCAGCCCCGAGCAGATTCGCGAGACGATCACCAAGGGGCGCGTCGGGAATATGCCGCCCCAGGCGGCAGCGGTCGGCAGCCCCGAGGACGTGCGCAATCTCTCGCACTACGTGCTGAGCCTCTCGGGCAACCCGCACGACTCGCTGCGCGCGTCGTTGGGCAAGTCGAAGTTCGCGCTCTGCGCCGCCTGCCACGGCATGGACGGCAAGGGCAACCAGGCGCTGGGCGCGCCCGACCTGACCGACGACATCTGGCTGCACGGCTGGGGCGAGGCGGTGATCACGGCGATGATCAACGAGGGCAAGGTGAACCAGATGCCAGCGCAGGCAGAAAAGCTGACCGCGGAGCAGATCGGCGTGCTCTCGGCCTACGTCTGGGGTCTGTCGCACGGGTCGGCGGCCGCGCGCTGATCCGAGGGGGCGGGGGGCATCCTCGATACCAGCATGCAACCGTCCACCGAACCCGCGCGCAAGAGTATCCCGATCGTCCCGGCGGCATCCGACGCCCCGTCCGGGGACGCGGGCGGCTCCCTGTACGAGGCGCAAAAGAAGATCCACCCGCGCTCCATCGACGGGCCGTTCGCGCGCTGGCGCTGGGCCATGGTGCTGCTCACGCAACTGGTCTTCTACGGACTGCCGTGGTTCGAATGGGGGCAGCGCCAGATGGTGCTGTTCGACCTCGGGGCGCGGCGCTTCTATATGTTCGGGCTGGTGCTGTACCCGCAGGACTTCATCTATCTCACGGGCCTGCTCATCATCTCGGCGCTGGCGCTGTTCCTGTTCACGGCCGTCGCAGGGCGGCTGTGGTGCGGCTTTGCCTGCCCGCAGACGGTCTACACCGAGATCTTCCTGTGGGTCGAGCACCGGATCGAGGGCGATCGCAGCGCCCGCCTGCGGCTGGACAAGGGCCCCTGGACCTGGGAGAAACTGCGCAAGAAAGGCCTCAAGCAAATCGTCTGGATCGCGCTCGCGCTCTGGACGGGGCTGAGCTTCGTGGGCTATTTCGTTCCCATCCGGGAACTCGGCAGCGAACTGCTCGCCCTGCAGGGCGGCTGGCAGATCTTCTGGGTGCTGTTCTACGGCTTTGCCACCTATGGCAACGCCGGCTTCATGCGCGAACAGGTGTGCAAGTACATGTGCCCCTACGCGCGCTTTCAGGGCGCCATGTTCGACCCGGACACGCTGATCGTCAGCTACGACGCGCAGCGCGGCGAGCCCCGGGGTGCGCGCGGCAAGGCCGTGGAGCCCAAGGCCAGCGGCCTGGGTGACTGCATCGACTGCACGCTGTGCGTGCAGGTCTGCCCGGTGGGAATCGACATCCGCCAGGGCCTGCAGTACGAATGCATCGGCTGCGGCCTGTGCGTCGATGCCTGCAATGGCGTGATGGACAAGATGCAGTACCCCCGGGGCCTGATCCGCTACGCCACCCAAAATGGCGTGGCCCGGCGCTGGAGCCAGGCGCAGATGCTGCGCCGCGTGCTGCGTCCCCGGGTGCTGATCTACGGCGCGCTGCTCGCGGCGCTGAGCCTGGGCATGCTGGCCAGCCTGCTGCTGCGCATTCCGCTGAAGGTGGACGTGCTGCACGACCGCGCGGCGCTCGCGCGCATCGTCGCCGGCGGCAGGCTGGAGAACATCTACCGTTTGCAAATCATGAACGCGACGGAGCAAGCGCAGCGCTATCGCGTCGCTGCACGCGGGCTCGAAGGCCTGGCGCTGGCCTCCGACGCCGAGGTGGACGTCGGCGCCGCGCAATCGCGCTGGATCGCCGTGCGCCTGCAGATACCGTATGGCTCGGAAAAGCCCGGCGCGCATGCGGTGCATTTTGACGTGCAGGCCCTGGGCGCCGGCGCCCGGGTGACGGAAAAATCCGTGTTCCTGGTTCCGCGGTAGGCAGCCAAGCAGGTTGGCGCCCCATCACACAATCAGACCGTCCTCAAGGAGTAAGCCACCATGCCTTCAAGCCCCTGCCCGGAAAACACTGCACCGTGGTGGACATTCGGCCATGTCTGGCTGGTGATCGCGGGCCCGGCCTGCGTCATCGTCGCCAGCTTCGCCACCCTGTGGCTGGCGCTTGCGCGGCCGGACCCGGTGGTCGCCGAGGACTATTACCGCCAGGGAATCGAGATCAACAAAACGCTCCAGGCCACGCCAAAGAGCCTGGTGCCGGCGATCCAGGGGCGCAACCATGCGCTCACGCCGGTGCCGCCGCCGCCGCAGCAGCACTGAAGCCGCGATCCCCCCGTCCGACGGCCAAGCCGCGGACCCAACAAGGAGACAGTAGCCATGTGGACGCAGCGCCTGATGTGGATTGCCTGGCCCGCCTTTCTGATGGCGGGCGTACTGGAAATGCTGGTGTTTGCCCTGGTCGATCCGCAGGACCTGCACTGGTTCGGGCAGACGCTGGCGCTGTCGCGCGAGGGCGTCTACACCCTGGCGTTCTTTGCGTTCTGGGCGGTGACCATGGCGTCGAGCGCGCTGACCACGCTGCTCGCGCAGTCGCCGTTCGAACTCAACCGCTGCCCGGTTGCCGAAGGCGAGCGCCCCGAGGACTGCTGCAAGACCTCGTCGTTCCCCTGAGCGATGGGGCTTGCAAGCGGCTCTCTGGGCGGGGGGCCTGAGCGCGGTCAGTCCTCTTTGGCCCGCGAAGCAACCGCCTGGGCGATCAGGGCGTGCATGTCGGCCGCGCGCTCGCAGCTGCGGTCGAACACGAAGTGCAGCGTGGGCACGGTGTGGATGTGCAGGCGCTTGAACAGGCCGTTGCGCAGAAAGCCCGCGGCCTGGTTGAGCGCCGCCTGCGTTGCCTGCGGGTCGCCCGTGAGCTGGCTGAAGAACACCTTGGCGTGCGCGTAGTCGGGCGTGACCTCCACGCCCTGCAGCGTCACCAGGCCCACGCGCGGGTCCTTCAGTTCGCGCGCGATGAGCTCCGTGAGATCGCGCTGGATCTGGTCGGCCACCTTGAAGGCGCGATCGGGGGAGGAGGATTTCTTCGCGGCCATCGGGATCACAGCGTGCGCGCGATTTCCTTGATTTCAAAGAACTCGAGCTGATCGCCTTCCCGGATGTCGTTGTAGTTCTTGAGCTTGATGCCGCACTCGAAGCCCTCCTTGACCTCCCGGACGTCGTCCTTGAGGCGCTTGATCGAGTCGATTTCGCCGGTGTGCACGACCACGTTCTCGCGCAGCAGGCGGAACCTGGCGTTGCGGTGCACCATGCCGGAGGTAATGTACGAACCCGCGACGGTACCGATCTTGGAGGCCACGAACACGGTGCGGATCTCGGCCGTACCGAGGGCCTCTTCGCGCTGCTCGGGGGCCAGCATGCCGGACATTGCCACGCGCAACTCGTCCACGGCGTCGTAGATGATGCTGTAGTAGCGCAGGTTCACGCCATTGTTCTCGGCGAGCTTGCGCGCACCGGCGTCGGCGCGCACGTTGAAGCCGATGACGACGGCCTTGGAGGCGATCGCCAGGTTGATGTCCGACTCGCTGATCGCGCCCACCGCGGCGTACACCAGCTGCACCTTGACCTCGCCGGTCGAGAGCTTGAGCAGCGACTGGGCCAGCGCCTCCTGCGAGCCCTGCACGTCGGCCTTGACGATGATGGGCAGCATCTTCACCTCGCCCGCGGTCATTCCGACGAGCATGTTTTCCATCTTCACCGCCTGCTGCTGGGCCAGCTTGGTGTTGCGGAATTTGCCGGCGCGGTAGGTGGCGATTTCGCGTGCACGGCGCTCGTCGGTGAGCACCATGAATTCGTCGCCGGCCTGCGGCACCTCGGTCAGGCCCTGGATTTCGACCGGGATCGACGGGCCCGCCGTTTTTGTGGAGCGGCCGGTTTCGTCGAGCATGGCGCGCACGCGGCCGTACGTCTGGCCCGCGAGCACCACGTCGCCGGCCTTGAGCGTTCCGGACTGCACGAGCACGGTGGCCACCGGGCCGCGGCCCTTGTCGAGTTGCGCCTCGATCACCAGGCCCTTGGCCAGCGTGTCCACGGGCGCCCTGAGTTCGAGCACTTCGGCCTGCAGCAGCACCTGTTCGAGCAGCGCGTCGATTCCCGCTCCGGTCTTGGACGATACCGCGACGAAGGGTGAATCGCCGCCGTACTCTTCGGGCAGCACCTCCTCGGTCACCAGTTCCTGGCGCACGCGGTCGGGGTTGGCGTCGGGCTTGTCGGCCTTGGTGATCGCCACCACGATGGGCACGCCCGCGGCCTTGGCGTGCTTGATGGCTTCCTTGGTCTGCGGCATCACGCCGTCGTCCGCGGCGACCACCAGAATCACGATGTCGGTGGCCCGTGCGCCGCGTGCGCGCATGGCGGTGAAGGCCTCGTGGCCCGGGGTGTCGAGGAACGAGACCATGCCGCGCGGCGTCTCGACGTGGTAGGCGCCGATGTGCTGCGTGATTCCGCCGGCTTCGCCCGCGGCCACCTTGGTGCGGCGGATGTAGTCGAGCAGCGAGGTCTTGCCGTGGTCCACGTGGCCCATGACGGTCACCACCGGCGCGCGCGGCAACACCTCGGCGTTTTGCTGCGCCACGTCGTCGTCGGCAAAGGCTTCCGGATCGTCGAGCGCGGCCACCACCGCCTTGTGACCGAGCTCTTCGACGACGATCATCGCCGTGTCCTGGTCCAGCGGCTGGTTGATGGTGACCATCTGGCCCATCTTCATCAGCGCCTTGATGACTTCGGATGCCTTGATGGACATCTTGTGCGCCAGCTCGGCGACGGTGATGGTCTCGGGCACGTGCACCTCGATGCTGCGCGCCTCGACCGGAGCCGACGGCTGGTGCTCGTCGCGCTGCTCGCGGTTGTCGCCGCGGCGCCCGCGCGGGCCGCCGCGCCAGTTGTTGCGGCCGACGCCGCCGCTGCTGTCGCCGCGGGTTTTGATTTCCTTTTTCTTGGCGCTGTCGCCCGCCCAACTCGACGACAGTTTGGCGGACTTGACTTCCTTGCCCGCGCCCGGCGCGGCCGCA
>NZ_AFAL01000027.1 GCF_000193225.1 Verminephrobacter aporrectodeae subsp. tuberculatae At4
CGAAACGACGAAGGGCCCTATGAGGGCGATACCATCAAGCAACGCATTGCACCCGACGGCGGAGTCACCGACTACGAATTCGACTACGACGACGTGAACAAACAGTTCATCAGCAAGATCACCGGTCCCGAGACCGCCGCAGGCAGGCGGGTGCAGGACTACACGCACAACCGGCAGGGCCAGTTGGTGCGGTACACGGTCAACGGCCGCACCGAAGCGGAAATCCGCTACGACACCGGCTACCGGGCCGAAACCCGAACCAACGCACGTGGCTTTGCGACCAAAACCATGAAGAACGAGTTCGAGCAGATCGTGGAGATCCAATACCCCGATGGCAGCACGCAGAAAACGGTGTACTCCGCGCTGCACATGGGAATCACGGAGGAAACCGATGAACTGGGCGTCAAGACAAAGTACGAATACGACGCCAAAGGCAACCTGCTCAAGACCGTGCAAGCTGCGGGCACCGCCGAGGAACGGACCACGGAGTACCAAGTCAACGCCCAGGGGCAGACGACTCGCATAACGTACAAGGGCAGGACGGAGAGCAATGGCAGCGTGACACCAGACGCCATATGGCAGGTCGCCTATGACGCCCAAGGTCAAACCAGCCAAATCATCGACCCCGAGGGGAACACGCGCAACTACGTATTCAACCGCATGGGCGCGCTGGTCAAGTCCACCGATCCCCTGGGGAACGCAACAACCTATGAAACCGACGCCACAGGCAATCTCACAAAGATTACCAACCCCCTCGGTCATGTACGCACCTTCCGCTACGACAAGAACGGCAACCAAACCAGCAGCATCGACGCCAAAGGCAAGGCCACCCTGATGGCCTATGACAGGGTGAACCGGCGCGTACAAACCACCAACGCCGTTGGCGGCGAGTACAAGTGGCGCTACGACGCGCAGGGATTGGTGATTGGCGAAACCGATGAAGATGGCAGGGCCACCAGCGCAGAGTACGATCTCTTCCAGCGCCTGATCCGCACGTCGGACGCCTTGGGCAACGTCACCAACTACAGCGATCAGATCGCCGATGGCAGCGCCACAGGCCAGTTGGGCAGCTTGCTGGACCCCACGGAAGTCCGTTACCCGAGCTTCACGCAGCAAATGCGGTACGACGCAGGCGAGCGACCCACCAGCGAAACCCTGGTCTATACCGACAGCAGCGGCACACAAACCGTGACCCGCAGCAGGAAAACCTACGACGCGCGCGGGCAACTCAAAAGCGAAACCGACGCCAATGGCAAGGTCCGAAGCTATACCTACGACGCATTCGGCCAGATGGTCGAATCCGTCGATGCCCTGGGCGGAAAGACCCAGGTCCGTTATGACGCGCGCGGCAACCTCATTGAAGTGAAGGACGCCAAAGGCAACACCACCGGCTTCACCTACGACCGCAACGACCGCCTGACCAGCGAAACCTTGGCCGAAGGACAGGTCACGCACTACAGCTACGACGGCGCAGGCAGACTCACGGAACGCATTGACCCGGCAGGCACCAAGAAGCGCTACAGCTACGACACCGCCAACCGCGTCACCCAAATACAACAGATCCGGGATACCACCGTCGTGCGCACCGTCGCGCTGACCTGGGACGCCGAGAACAACCTCACCGCCTGGAGCGACACCGACCCCACGCGCCCGACAGGCCAGCAAACCACCAGCGCCGTCCTGACCTATGACGGTGTGGGCCGTAAGACCGGTGAAACCATCAGCTACCCCAACCCCGTGGGTGGCAACTACAACCTGGGTTACCGCTACCAATACAGCTTGGCAGGCAAAAAAACCCGAATGACTTGGCCCGATGACACGGCCCTGGACTACAATTACAGTGCGCATGGTCAACTCGAATCGATCAACATTCCGGGCGAGGGCTCCATCAGCGTCAACCAGTACAAATGGATCGCCCCCGCCAGACTCACCCTGCCAGGTGGCGGCACACAGGAAAAGAATTGGGACGGTCTGCTAAGCCTTCAGGGACTCAAGAGCAAAACCCCGGGACAGCAAATCACTCTGGACCTCGTCAGCAACTACGGCAAGCAGCAGGAGATGAAAACCGCTAAGCGCACCGATACTGTTAACGGCACCAGCAACACCCGCGACAGCAACTACAACTACGATGATGAACTGCGCCTGACACGTGTGGTCACCGATACCGGCGGCCTGTTTGGTCGCGACACCGAAATCTTTAGCCTCGATGGACTGGCCAACCGCATCACCCACAGCCGTACTGGTAGCGGAGCTTGGCAATACGATAGGAACCACCGCCTGCTACAGCGTCCTAGCCCCGGTGGCAGCGGCACGGTCAGTTACATCTATGATGCCAATGGCAACCAGACGCAAAAGAGCGAGGGCTCCAGTACGACCCGCTACCACTATGATAGTGACAACCGCCTGATCGAAGTGCAAAATGGGATCGGAAACTCCATTGCCCGGTATGGTTATGACCCCATGAATCGACGTATCTGGAAAGAGCAATATCTTAACAAGGTTGGAGTGCCTTTGATATCGGCTATTCGTACATACTTCCTATATGCAGACGAAGGAATTATTGCAGAGGCCACGCAGGAGATAACAATCAACGCCAATCGGGAGATTAGTGCCAGTCGAGCCCCAGAAATTATAACGCAGTATGGCCCGGAACAGGATAGTGCGTTTATAACTGGAGTGCTGTTCCTAAAGACCAGGGATGGAAATGGTGTCGATGTATTTGCTTATTATCATGGCGATCATCTTGGAGTCCCCTTGCAGGCGACAGACAAAGCCGGAACCGTGTTATGGGCAGCCAACTACAACGCATTTGGTAAGGCAGAGACGGTGACGCCAAAAGCTGCGGCAGGGAATTCTTGGATCAATTCACAAATAAGACTACCTGGGCAATATGAGGACGTAGAAACTGGGTTGCATTACAATTTTCATAGATACTACGACCCTGACACGGGAAGGTATATACAAAGCGATCCGATTGGTCTGTTTGGAGGCTGGAATCGCTTTGCCTATGCGGGAGGAGATCCGTTGAATTTCATTGATCCACTGGGTCTTGACGCTTGCATAGTCAACTTCCCTGACTATCCAGTAGCTATAGGATATGGAATGACCTCTACATCCCTTGGTGGGCATGGAGGAATATTGACTTACGATCGTAACGGACGGACACGTTACTATGAATTTGGTAGATATGATCCTTCAGGCAAGGGGGTGATTGGCTCCACACGCCCCATGGCGGATGGAAATGTTCGACGTCTCACCATTTCTGATTTGAAGATGGATCGAAATACTGGCGATCCAACTTCTGCATCCCTGGAAAAATTAAGAAAAGAACTAGAGAAGAAAGCAGGCGATAAAACCAAAATCGACTTGAAGTGCGAAAAGAACGTTGACGAGGAGAAAGTCATCAAGTATGCTGAAGAATATTCAACCAACAAAAATCGACCATCTTATAGCTGGACTCCTTGGAATCAAAATCATTGCCGTATCTTTGCGAGAAATGCACTTAATCACGGTATAATAAAAAAATGAACCCCATGAATCGATGGAGAGCCGCATCATTTCTGCTTGGAATATTCTGCATCGCATTAATTTCCAGCATCATTGATCAAAGATTAACGCTGAGTTATGCCGATAACAATATTGCAATTCAACGGGAAAAATTAATGATAAGCTTGCTGAAAAATGAATGGCTTGGATTATCCAAGAAGCAGGTCATGTCAAGACTAAATAAATATACATCATTACAACCAAATCTTATAATATCAAAACCTGATTCCAACATAAACAGCGTATGTCTTGAATATGTTTGTTTTGAGTTTGAGAATGAAAAACTCATAAATATCTTGTAGCGCCAAAAATATCTATATGAACAGATATTCATCCTGGATTAGCAGTACGTATGTAATTTTAGACGATAAAATTACTTGCGAGAGGCTACGCAGATCGTGAAAACTGTAATTAATAGGCTCTTCAATAAGTGCGTTGATTATTTGCAAAAAATTAAAATCAACCAAGCCATAGCACTTCCATCAATCAAAATAAATGATCAAGTCAGCAAGATAATATTTTTGCGATGTATACTATCATGATTTCAACTCCATACTTCATTGAAGTTAATCCGACATGTCGTAATTACTGTCAATTTCTCATTCCGTCGCAAGTAAATTACACGAAAACTTGGTCTACCGATCATCATCCGTATTTTCCGCATGCCGCCATCAATCGCTGTTTTCAAGATGACAATGTAACACCGGGATCTGTTTGGGAGCAAGCCAAAGGGCGTTGTTGCATAAATCCCGAACCACATAGCGTGCCAATATTTTGCGCGCACAACGGCGATGCAAACGCTGCTGTCAGTCGCGACACGGCCCGGGTACATTCCCGACCTTTCATGCGCAGAGACACCTGCCAACGATCCGAGCCCAGGGCGACCTACCGTGTCAGGAACTGGACACAGTACAACGCCGGGCTGATTGCCAGAGGAGATATCGCGGTGTGGATCGACAAGAACCTTCTGACGCCCGCACCGGCTGCGGATGTCTCTAGGCGCGGACGCCCGATCGTCTACCCGGACGCCGTCATCCAAGGCTTGCTCCTCCGTCTCAAGCAGGTGTTTGATTTGCCTCTGCGTGCGCTGCAAGGATTCGCTCAAAGCCTGCCCCGACTCGCCTTCCCGAATCTGTCGGTACCCAGCTACACGACCTTGAGCCGTCGCGCGCAAAGCTTGCAAGTCATCTCGCCCGCGCTGCGCCCGGGTGATCCACTGCACTTGGCTGTCGATAGCACAGGTCTCAAACTCTACGGCGAGAGCGAATGGAAGGTGCGCACACCAAGTGCTACAAAAGTCCGAGTTGCACGCTAACTGAACTGGTCTGCGCAAGTCCTACATATTTTGATTCAAAAAAATGAATCCTGTTAATCGATGGAGAATTTCGGCGATATTGCTTGTCATATGCTGCATCGCGCTGATGGAGCGTGTGATTGATCAAGGCATCACGCTATCTTACCGCGCTGTTGATGATGCTACTACAATTCGACACATCGAATTACTGACGGGCTTGCTAGAGCACGAGTGGCTTGGGTTATCCGAGGAAAAAGTCATGACCCGATTAAACAGGCATGTCGCTTCATACCCGGCATCCTCAATTGTATTAAAACGAGATTCTGATGAAAATATCATATGTCTTGATGGTGCTTGCTTTGAGTTTCGCGATGGAAAATTCGTAAACACAGATTCCTGTACCGACATTGCGCACGCTTTTTCTTCATGCAGGCGAACCAATTGCTGCGAAGAATATTCAAGACATGGAAATCAGAAAAAATCAGGACATTAGCGATGTCCGATTTTATTTAATTAGGCATCAAACCCTTGCTTTACAGCTTCATGCCGGGCTGCGTGAGGGGATTAATCCATACATCTCGGAGACACCGTCAAGCAACGCATCATGGCCAAGACTTCCTGGGCAATACGAGGATGCGGAGACCGGGTTGTATTATAATTTTCACAGATACTACGATCCAGACACGGGGAGGTATATTCAAAGTGATCCGATCGGATTGGCTGGGGGGTGGAGCCGGTTTGCATACGTCAACGGAAGCCCGTTGATATACATTGATCCTTACGGCTTGTTCGGGTTGGCTGACATGCCCACAGCACCCGATTGGGTGGTGAATGGTGTTGCAGGATTCGGTGACACGCTTTCGTTTCGCATAACGTACTACATGCGCTACGTTATGGACGCGAACGGCTCTGTGGACCGATGCTCTAGTGCCTACAAAAATGGCGAGTGGACTGCGATAGGTATGAGTGTGGCATTTGGAGAGGCCCACTTGGGAAGAAACGCCGTGAACCAAATGGGCCAAGGCGGTCTTGGGAGAGGTATTGGCCGCTTGGTCTCCGATGGGCGTACATGGGGCAGCGTGCGCGATACATGGAGTACTTCGGCGGGCAACGGTGAACGGTGGCTGGCGGCACATGGTGTGAGTTTGCACCACTGGCTGATCCCTCAGCGGTTCAAGAAAATTAATGCCGGTTATAATTACATGCCAATCTCTGCGGGATTCAATAGCTGGATGAATGGTTCGACGAAGGGCCGAAAATTCGTAGAGCGCGGATTTCGTGTTGCTGTGGTGACCATCTACAGTGCGCCACCAATCACGGCTGCTCTAAGCAGTGACGACTGCGCATGCCAAGAGTGAGCATCATGAAACTCGAAACGCTCATCAAGCAGTCACAATCCCTGATTCGAGATGGAATCAAGATTACTGGATTCTCTCTGCTGGTGGCCATTGGTGCCTATATCTTCGAAGTGTTTTGGCTCGCAAAACTCGCTTGTGTGGCTGCCGGATACGGAGTGCTCTCGACGCTCCCTATCTACTGGATTTTTCGTCAAATCATATTTTCGGCTCATCTATCGATGCTTGAGAAAACCATCTTTAATGCGGTCCACGAAAAGCTGCAGCCACGCGAAGCCGAACTGTGGAATAAACAGGTCGCAGCCATCAACAAGATCGCTATCAATCCAGAAGAGTCTGAAGTTAACTTCTTCGTGATGCGGGATGGAAAGCCGGATTTTCCTCCGGAATTGTGTTTTACAAAACGCAGAAAGATTAAAATCGCAAATTTCGACATCGAGGCCGATACATGCGCTGCAAAGTTACGTGGGTGCGTTTGGTGTATGAAGGGTTGTGTGTTCTCAATTGAATACAGAAGCAACATATCAGAATTCGAGCGTGCGGCGCAAGATCAATGGCATGTTGTGCGTTGCCAGATCGTCAATTATCCTGCTTGAATCAAAATAGATGAATTATTGCTTCAATGATGATCAGAAAATGCGTTGAGCGCGGCTTCAATGCCATCATGATGAGTATCTTTGATGCGTCGACTATGACTACCATGAGCGGTGACCAGAAGTGAGTATAATGAAAATCCAAGCGCGCATCAAACAGTTACGCTCCGGGGTTCGACATGGAATTCAGAGCCCTTGGTTCTTTCTGCTGGTGGTCATCGGTACCTTTTTATTCGAAATTATTCTTATTGCAAAAAACACCAATGTGCCGGCGGCCGGAGTCTTCGCGCTCGCAATGTTTGGTTCGTTCTGGGGACTGTGGCAATCTACGTCTTTGGCGCATATATCAATGCTTGAGAAAACCATCTTTGATGCAGTTCGCGAAAAACTGCAACCACGCGAAGCTGAACTGTGGAACAAACAAATCGCAGCCATCAACAGGATCACTATCGCTTCAGGCGGGGTTAAAGCCAATTTCTTTGTAATGCGTGATGGAAAATCAGATTTTCCTTCGGAACTATGCTTTGCCAAACGCAGAAGGTTTAAAATCGCAGAATTCGACATTGAGACCAACACAGGCGCTGCAACGTTGCATGGCCGTGTTTGGTGTGTGAAGGGTCATGTGTCCTCAATTGAATACGGACGCGATGACTCTTTCAGAGAATTCGAGCGCATGGCACAAGGTCAATGGCATGTTGTTCGCTGCCAGATCGTCACCTATCCTGCTTGATAAAAAAATAGCTGAATGAACGTTTTGCCGAAGATACGAAAATGCGCGGAGCACGGGTCTCGTGTCATCGTGATAAGTATTTGTAATGCGTCGATCACGGCTGCCATGAGCGGTGACGATTGCACATGCCAGGACACTGCATGTGCCAGCGGACCAAACAAAATCTGCCCCGAAGCGACGTTTGCCTCCGGTTTGAATTCTTGGCAAAAATCCCCTCCACATTGCCGGCCAAGCAGTGGGCGACACCGTGGCGGACGGCTTCGATCCATCCCCATAAATGGGAACGGATGCGCGGTCATGATGAATCGATCGCGCAGGCGACACGCCGGCCCGGCGTTGCGTCGCACAATCAGCGCCCGGCGCCCTGCCCCACACCCTGGCGGCCGCCCCCCGGGAATCCCCAAGGAGACAGACGAGCATGACCCGCACCATCCAACAACTGTTTGACCTGCGCGGCAGGACCGCGCTGGTCACCGGCGGCTCGCGCGGTCTGGGCCTGCAACTGGCGCACGCGCTGGGCGAGGCGGGCGCCCGGATCGTGCTCAGCTCGCGCAAGGCCGCCGACCTGGAACAGGCCGCCGCCACGCTGCGGGCTGCAGGAATCGACGCGCACTGGATCGCTGCCGACTGCGCCCGAGAGGAGGACCTCCGCCGCCTGGCCGACGAAACGCTGCAACGCATGGGCGCGGTTGACGTCCTCGTGAACAACGCCGGCGCCGCCTGGGGGGCACCCGCGCAGGACCACCCGTTGCCCGCCTGGGACAAGGTGATGGACCTGAACGTGCGCGGCTACTTCATCCTGAGCCAGCACCTGGCCAAGCGCAGCATGATCGGCCGGCGCAGCGGCAGCATCATCAACGTGGCGTCGATTGCCGGCCTGGGCGGCAACCCCAAGGGCCTGAACACCCTCGCGTACAACACCTCCAAGGGCGCGGTGATCAACTTCACCCGCGCACTGGCGGCCGAATGGGGTCAATACAACATCCGCGTCAACGCCATCTGCCCGGGATTTTTCCCGAGCAAGATGAGCGCCGGAGCGCTCAAGGCGCTGGGCGCGGACGCGCTCGCCGCAAACGCGCCGCTGGCTCGCCTGGGCGACGACGAGGACCTCAAGGGCCTGTGCGCGCTCTACGCGTCGGACGCGGGCAAGCACATCACCGGGCAATGGCTCGCGGTCGATGGCGGTGTGAGCATCGTTGTGGGCGGGTGAACGCGATGG
>NZ_AFAL01000026.1 GCF_000193225.1 Verminephrobacter aporrectodeae subsp. tuberculatae At4
CGCTCGAAGACCCCCGCGTGGAGCTTGCCGCGCTGCTGCACCATGGCGACAGCGCTGCGCTGCGCGACCTGTGCGAGGCGCTGGCACGGCGCCCCGGCCCCATCGTGGCGCTCGTATCGCTGCCCCCGGGCGACAGCGACGTGCCGCTGGAGCGCCTGCTGAGCGAACGCACGCTCAGCGTAAACACGGCGGCCGCAGGGGGCAACGCCAGTCTGATGGCCATTGGCTGAGCCGCGGGCCGGTATGTCCCAAGGGCGGTGATGACGACTGTGCAGATCCCGTACCTTTGCGCATGATGGAGAACCTCCCGATGCTGCTGATTGGAGCGAATGAGCATGACCGAAGAACTGACCCTCTACGACCCTGCAGAAGATTTGACCTCTGCCCAGGCCATTGCCGACTTCATCGCCGGTGCGTTCGAAACGAACGACCCTGGTTTCATCGCCCACGCCCTCGGCGTCGCCGTCCGCGCCAAGGGCATGGCGCAGATCGCCAACCAGACAGGGCTATCGCGCGAACAACTCTGCCAATCGTTGCGTGCTGACGGCGATCCGACGCTGCGCACGACGCTGGCCTTGATGAAGGCCTTCGGGATCGAGCTGTCCGCGAAGCCCGTCGCGGTTCATTGATCGTCCCGGGTATCCACGGCAACGCGCCCGCCCATTTTCAGCAAACCACCCGCGCACGCTCGAGCATCGCGTGCAGCAGCACGTTGCAGCCCGCCGTGATGTGCTCGGGCTTGGCGTCCTCGATCTCGTTGTGGCTGATTCCGTCCTTGCAGGGGATGAACACCATGCCCGCAGGCGCCAGGCGCGCCATGTACACGGCGTCGTGCCCGGCGCCCGAGACGACGGGCATGTGCGGGTAGCCGAGCTTGGCGGCGGCGCGGCGCACGGCGTCCACGCAATCGGAATGGAAGCACTGCGCCGGATAGCTCGACACCAGGTCGATGCAGATCGGCAGCCCGGTCTCGGCGCTGAGCCTCGCGGCCACGGCGCGGATGTCCTGGTCCATGCTGTCGCAGTCGGCGCAGGTCGCGTTGCGCAGGTCGATGCTGAACTTCACCCGGCCCGGTATCACGTTGCGGCTGTTCGGGTGCACCTGCACCATTCCCACGGTGCCGCGCCCATGCGGCCGGTGGCGCCGGGCGCAGGCGACCACTTCCTGCATCAGCTGGCTGGCCACTTGCAGCGCGTCCTTGCGCAGCGCCATGGGCGTGGGGCCGGCGTGGGCTTCCATTCCGGTCACGGTGCAGTCGTACCAGCGGATTCCGAGCACACCGCTGACCACGCCAATGGTTTTGTCGTTGTCCTCCAGCACCGGGCCCTGCTCGATGTGCGTTTCAAAATAAGCGCCGATCGGGTGCTCGCCGGGTTCCTGCTCGCCGATATAGCCGATGCGCTCGAGTTCGCCGCGCACGGTCCTGCCCTCGGTGTCGGTGGCCGCGTACGCGTGCTCCAGCGTGAAGGCCTTGGCGAACACGCCGGAGCCCATCATCACCGGGACGAAGCGCGAGCCCTCTTCGTTGGTCCAGAAAGCCACTTCGATCGGGGCTTCGGTCTCGATGCCATGCGCGTTGAGCGTGCGCACCACCTCGATCCCCGCGAGCACGCCGTAGTTGCCGTCGAACTTGCCGCCCGTGGGTTGGGTGTCGATATGGCTGCCGGTCATGATCGGTGGCAGCTGGTTGTTGCGCCCCGCGCGGCGCATGAAGCCGTTGCCGATCTTGTCGATGGTCACGCCCATTCCGGCCTCGCGCGCCCAGCGCGTGACCAGGTCGCGTCCTTGCCGGTCCAGGTCGGTGAGGGCCAGACGGCACACGCCGCCCTTGGGCGTGGCGCCGATCTGCGCCAGTTCCATGAGCGATGCCCATAAGCGCTCGCCGTTGACGCGCAGCTTGTCGATATCGGTTGTGGTGGGGGTGTCCATGCCGTTCTCCTGATACATGAATGAATCCGTGAATCAGCGCACGACCGCGGTCGGGGCCAGGTCCCGCGCACGTTTTTGCAGCGCCGGAAGGGGGCGCCAAACGCCGGGCGCTCGACGTAGCGGCCCCGTCCCGGCTCGGCGCGCAGCTCGCCGTTGGCGTACACCACCCGCCCCTGGCTCACGGTGTGGCTCGCAATGCCGCGCACGCTGCGGCCTTCGAAGAGGTTGAAGTCGCCCTTGCTGCGCTGGGTCTTGGCCGAGAAGGTCTTGCTGCCTTGCGGGTCCCACAGCACCAAGTCGGCGTCGGCACCCTCGCCGATGAAGCCCTTGCGCGGGTAGATGTTGAACAGGCTCGCGGCGTTCGCCGAGGTGATGGCGACGAACTCGCTGGGCGTGAGGCGCCCGGTGTTCACGCCCGCATCCCAGATCACGGCCATGCGTTCCTCCACGCCGCCGGTGCCGTTCGGAATCTGGGCGAAGTTCTGTTTGCCCATGGCCTTTTGCGCGGCGCAGAAGACGCAATGGTCCGTCGCCGTGGTGTGCAGCTGGCCCGACTGCAGGCCGCGCCATAACGCCTCCTGGTGGATCTTGGGGCGAAACGGCGGGCTCATCACATGCGCGGCGGCCCGCGCGAAGTCCGGGTCGCGGTACACGCTGTCGTCAACCAGCAAATGCCCGGCCAGCACCTCGCCGTACACGCGCTGGCCGCGCGCACGGGCGCGGGCAATGGCTTCGGCGGCTTCCATGCAGCTCACGTGCACCACGTAGACGGGAACGCCCAGCACGTCGGCGATTGCGATCGCGCGGTTCGTCGCCTCGGCCTCGACCATGGGCGGGCGCGACAGCGGGTGGCCCTCGGGGCCGGTGATTCCCATGCGCGCCACTTCCTGCTGCAACAGGCAGACCAGCTCGCCGTTTTCCGCGTGCACCGTGGGCATGGCACCCAGTTCCAGCGCGCGCAGGAAGCTGCGCACCAGCGTTTCGTCGTCGCACATGATGGCGTTCTTGTAGGCCATGAAATGCTTGAAGCTGTTCACGCCCTCTTGCTGCACCAGTGTTCCCATGTCGGCGTGCACCTGCTCGCTCCACCAGGTGATGGCCACGTGGAAACCGTAGTCGGCCGCAGACTTCTCGGCCCAGCCGCGCCATTTGCGGTAAGCGTCCAGCACCGGCTCCTGCGGGTCGGGAATGACGAAATCGATGATGCTCGTCGTGCCGCCGGCCAGGCCGGCTGCCGTGCCGCTGAAGAAATCGTCCGCGGTCACCGTGCCCATGAACGGCAGCTGCATATGGGTATGGGGGTCTATGCCCCCGGGCAGCACGTACTGCCCGCCGGCGTCCAGGGTCTGCGCCCCCGCGGGTGCATGCTGCGCTGCGGTTTCGCCAACCGCCACGATGCGGCCGTCCACGCACAGCACGTCGGCGCGCTGTTCGCGGTCGGCGTTGACCACGGTGCCACCGCGGATCACAAGGGCCTGGCTCATGGGGGACTCCTTCCGGGATGGGGATATGGGAATGGGGGAATCATTTCTTTCTGGTGCTCAGGTAGTAATAGCAGGTGCCGGCCACGGCCAGGCTGAAGAACCAGCCAAAGTCGAACAGGCCGAGCAGCAGACCGGGCAGCGCCGCCTTGTCGATGGCTCCCGACACCGCCAGATAGCCCGGCAGGCAGGGCAGCACGCCCAGGCCGAAGGCGACCAGCGCCCGCGGGTTCCAGCCGTCGCAGTACTCGTACTCGCCGCCGCGGCGGTAGAGGTCGTCCACCTTGAGCTCCCCTTTGCGCACCAGGTAATAGTCCACCAGCAAAATGCCGGCGATCGCGCCCAGCAGCGTTCCATAACCGCCGAGCCAAGTAAACAGGTAGTCACCCGAGGTGGCCAGCAGCTTCCAGGGCATGAACAGCAGGCCGATGAACGCAGCGATCAGGCCCCCGGCGCGAAAGCTGATCTTCGCGGGCGCCACCTGGCTGAAGTCATACGAAGGCGACACCAGGTTGGCGGCCACGTTGGTGGTCAGGTTGGCCAGCAGGATCACGAGCAGGCCCAGGCCCGCCGCGAAGCTGCCCATTTGCGTCAGCAGGCCGTCGGGGAACAGTTGCGCCTTGCCGTACAAAATGGCCGACGCCGAAAACCCGATCACGCCGACCATGGAGAACAGCGCCATGGGGATCGGCAAGCCGATGGCCTGGCCCAGAATCTGGTCCTTTTGCGACCGGGCAAAGCGCGTGAAGTCCGGGATATTCAGCGCCAGCGTGGCCCAAAAGCCCACCAGGCCGGTGAGCGCGGCCCAGGTTCTGGGGCCCCCCTCGACCACCTTCGGGGGCAGGTTGAAGAGCTGGCCCGGAGGCACCCGCACCAGCAGCACGACCACCAGAGCGAGGGACGCGGCGATCATCAGCGGCGCGGCGACCACTTCGAGCTTGCGAATGGATTCCGGCCCCTTCCAGATGAACCAGATATGCACGGCCCAGAACGCCAGAAAGCATGCGAACTGCGAGTTGCTGATGGTCTGCCCCTCGGTCGGTCCCACCAGGCCCATTCCCAGGACGTTCAAAAAGCCATGCAGCGCGAGCGCACCGAAGTAGCAGTTGATGGAAAACCAGCCGCAGGCCACCAGGCCGCGCAGCACCGCGGGCAGGTTCGCACCCTGGACGCCAAACGACGCGCGCGCGAGCACCGGAAACGGCACACCGTACCGGGGCCCCACGCTCCCGATGAGCAGCATGGGAACGAGCACGATGCAGTTCGCCAGGAACACCAGCCACACCGCCATCTGCCAGGTAAAGCCCTGGTCGAGCATGGAGCTGGCCATGGTGTAGGTGGGAACGCAGACCACCATACCCACCCAGAGCGCGGCAAAGTCTCTCCAGGCCCAGCGCCGCTGCGCGGGCGTGGTGGGGAGCAAATCATCGTTCGCGAGCGCGTCCGATGCCGCGCCGGGAAGGGGCCGCGCCACGTGGGCGGCGCTACCGGTACTGTTTGTCATATTGCGACTCCTGTGAAAGACAGTGTAGGGTGCCGTCTGGTCCGGCGCCCCGGCGCTTGGGCAGACGGCGGACACGAGCGGGCGCGCAAGAATCGCACCCGAAAATGCCGTGCGGCAGGCGCTGCGGCTGCGCGGCGCGTGCCTCGGCATGATCTGTTTGCATGCATCTCCGGTGCGGCGCGCGCCTCAGGCCATGGCCGGCGCGGCCGCGGGCGGCGGGCGCTGCGGGTTGTTCGGATGCGTCGTCCAGTTCGCGTATTCGCCCGTGACCCGGATTCCGGTGCGCGCATCGACTTCGCCCGGTTGCAGCGCGCGCATGCTGATGCACCCGGGCACCGGGCAGATCGACGCGCACAGGTTGCAGCCCACGCATTCCTCTTCCTTCACCTGGAAGCGGCGCACCCCGTCGACCATGGCCGTGATCGCCTGGTGCGCGGTGTCTTCGCACACCACGTGGCAGCGGCCACAGCGGATGCAGGCGTCCTGGTCGATGAGCGCTTTCTCCACGTGCCCGAGGTCCAGGCTCTGCCAGTCCCGGACGGACGCAAGGGCCCGGCCCCGGAAGTCGTCCAGCGTCGCGTAGCCCTGCTCGTCCATGAAGTTCGACAGCCCGTCGCACATGTCCTGCACGATCCGAAAGCCGTACACCATGGCCGCAGTGCACACCTGCACCGTGCCGCAGCCGAGCGCAATGTACTCGGCCGCGTCGCGCCAGTTGCCGACGCCGCCAATGCCGCTCAGGGGCAGGTCCGCGGTCCGCGCGTCGCGCGCGATCTCGGCCACCATGTTCAGCGCAATCGGCTTCACGGCCGGGCCGCAGTAGCCGCCGTGCGAGCCCTGGCCAGCGGTACTCGGGAGCATCACCATGCGATCCAGGTCCACCCCCATCACGGAGTTGATGGTGTTGATGAGCGACACCGCGTCGGCCCCGCCCGCCCGGGCAGCGCGCGCGGGCAGGCGCACGTCGGTGACGTTCGGCGTGAGCTTGACGACCACGGGCAGCCGGCTGTGGTGCTTGCACCAGGCCGTGACCATCCGGATGTACTCCGGCACCTGGCCCACGGCGGAACCCATGCCGCGCTCGCTCATGCCGTGCGGGCAGCCGAAGTTGAGCTCGACGCCGTCGGCGCCCGTGTCCTCGACCTGCGCCAGGATGCGCTTCCAGCCCTGCTCCTCGCACGGAACCATCAAGGAAACGAGCAGCGCGCGGTCGGGCCAGCTGCGTTTGACGCGCCGGATCTCTTGCAGGTTGGTGTGCAGCGGCCGGTCGGTGATGAGCTCGATGTTGTTCAGGCCGATCACGCGCCGGTCCTGCGCCATGAGCGTCGCGTAGCGCGGGCCGTTGACGTTGACGATGGGCGGATCCTCGCCCAGCGTCTTCCAGACCACGCCGCCCCAGCCCGCCTCGAAGGCGCGCGTGACGTTGATCTCCTTGTCGGTCGGCGGTGCGGACGCGAGCCAGAAGGGGTTGGGGCTCCTGATGCCCAGAAAATTGCTGCGGATATCGGCCATGCGATGCTCCCGTGAATTGCCGTGAATGCGCTGCGGCTGCTGGCGCCGCTCAGGCCAGGAGCGCCTCGTGCATGGAGACCGCGGCCCGCTTGCCGTGCTCCACGGCTTCCACGGTCAGGTCGCGCCCGCCCGCGCGGCAGTCGCCGCCGGCCCAGACACGGGCCAGGCTGGTGCGGCCCATCGCGTCCGTGGCGATGCGCCCGCCCGCCAGCGCAATCGCCCGGCCCGCCGGCTCGGCCACATAGGTCTGGCCAATGGCCTTGAGGAGCATGTCGGCGTCGAGCGTGAAGCACTCACCGGTCTCCACCAGCTGGCCCGCAGCATCGAGCGCCGTGGCGGCGAAGCGCATGCCCTTGACCGCACCGTCCGCGCAGAGCAATTCCTTGGGGGCCGCCCAGTGGTGGATTTTCACGCCATGGGTCTGCGCCCAGTCCTGCTCCACGCGCGACGCCGACATGCCTTCGGCGCCGCGGCGATAGACGATGCTCACCTCCTGCGCGCCGAGCTTGCGCGACTGCACGGCGGCGTCCACCGCCGTCATGCCGCCGCCAACCACCACCACCCGGCGCCCCACCGGCAGGCTGGCCAGGTCGCTGCTCTGGCGCAACTCGGCGATGAAGTCCACCGCATTGCGCAGTCCCGTGGCCGTGGGCTCGGCGATCCCCAGCGCGTTCACGCCCGACAGCCCGAGCCCCAGGAACACCGCGTCGTACGCGCCCAGCAGACCGTCGAGCGCGATGTCGCGCCCCAGCTGCTGGCCGGTGCGCACCGCGATGCCACCGACCGACAGCAGCCACGCGACCTCCTTTTGCGCGAAGTCATGCGGCGTCTTGTAGCGGGCCAGGCCATACTCATTCAGGCCGCCCAGCTTGGGACGCGCCTCGAACAGCACCACCGCATGGCCGCGCAGGGCCAGACCATGCGCGCAGGCCAGCC